>NZ_JBFBDO010000040.1:0-63594 GCF_040683335.1 Kitasatospora sp. NPDC093806 | reverse complement strand
GGGGCCCAGCGCGCCGGCCCGCAGCAGGGCCCCGAGCCCGCCCCGCCGGCCGAGGAGGCCCCCGCGGGCGGCGGGCGGCGGCACAGCCGCGGCCGGGACCGCGCCGCGATCAGCCACCACTACGACGTCGGCAACGACTTCTACGGCCTGGTGCTGGGCCCGTCGCTGGTGTACTCCTGCGCGTACTGGGAGCCCGCCGCCAAGAGCCTGGAGGCCGCCCAGGAGGCCAAGCTCGACCTCATCTGCCGCAAGCTCGGCCTGCGCCCCGGGATGCGGCTGCTGGACGTCGGCTCCGGCTGGGGCTCGCTGGTGCTGCACGCGGCCCGGCACTACGGGGTGACGGCGGTCGGCGTCTCGATCTCCGAGGAGCAGGTCGCGCTGGCCCGGCGGCGGGTCGAGGAGGCCGGCCTGGCGGACAGGGTGGAGATCCGGCTGCAGGACTACCGGGAGGTCCAGGACGGCCCGTTCGACGCGATCTCCAGCGTCGGCATGGCCGAGCACGTCGGCGAGGAGCAGTACCGGGTGTACGCCGAGGGCCTGTACCGGCTGTTGGCGCCCGGCGGCCGGCTGCTCAACCACCAGATCGCCCGCCGCCCGGACCGCCCCGGCGAGCCGTACCGGCCGAGCCCGTTCATCGACCGCTACGTCTTCCCGGACGGCGAGCTCTCCCCGGTCGGTTCCACCGTCTCCCGGCTGGAGGAGGCCGGCTTCGAGGTGCGCGACGTGGAGTCGCTGCGGGAGCACTACGGGCTGACCCTGCGTGAGTGGGTGGCCAATCTGGAGGCGCACTGGACGGAGGCGGTCCGGCTGGTCGGCCGCGGCCGGGCCCGGGTCTGGCGGCTCTACATGGCGGCCTCCGCGCTGGCCTTCGAGGAGAACCGGATCGGGGTCAACCAGATCCTCGCCGTCCGGACCACCGCCGACGGCGCCGCCCGTCTCCCGGCCACCCGGCAGGAGTGGCTGGGCGCCGGCGGCACCGGCTCCGACCTGCCCGTCCCGCAGGGCCCCGCCGCGGCCCCGGGTGAATCGGATTTGGGGGATCGGCGATCGGTCCGCTAATCTTTCAGTGCGGCAAGGGGCTATAGCTCAGACGGTTAGAGCGCTTCCCTGATAAGGAAGAGGCCACAGGTTCAAGTCCTGTTAGCCCCACCACCGCGAAGGGCCCGGAGCATCGCTCCGGGCCCTTCGGCGTTCTGCCGGCCGCGCGCCGGAACCCTCGGCGCCGCCCGGTGGTTCTACCGGGTGAGGAGGTGGCGCGATGGCGTTGTTCTTCGCGATGAGCATCCCCGGGCTGATCTGCGCGCTGGTGGCGCTGGCCTTCGTCGACCAGCTGGCGCTGTGGGCGCGCCGGTCGCGGCTGGTGCCCTGGCGCGGGACCGGCCGCGAGGGCCAGGTCTCGGCGACCGGCTTCGAGCAGTTGCACGCCCAGTTCGCGGCCGGCAAGCAGCACCAGCTCGACGAGCGGCAGAGCACCCTGATGCTGCGCGACGAGGACGGCGAAGGCGCCCCGCCCCGCACCCGGGTGGACCTCGCGGCCGGGGTGGCCGTGGTGGTTCCGCCAGGTGGCGGACGGGAGCCGGGTGGGCGGGAACGGTGACGGGTCTGCGCAGGCTCTGCGCCGGACCGACCGTACGACAGGAGGTGTGGCGTCAATCCTCCGACCGGACGGGTCGGTTGGAGGCAGCGGTGACTGGTCACGATTGGGACACCGGTGTGTATCATCGGCCGCAAGGGCAGTCTGGCAACCCGACCGCCCGTTCGTGCTCGCAACAGAAACCATGGACTCGTCGGTCCGGCCGCACCGGTCGGAGCCCGGCTGCTGAGTCCGCCACACGCAAGAAGGACGAGGTCCCGCGGTGAAGAAGCTTCTCCTGGTCGCCCTGGTCGCCCTCGGCGGCTTCTTTGTCTACCGTCAGGTCCAGGCGGACCGCGCCGAGCAGGACCTGTGGACCGAGGCCACCGACCCGGTTCCGGCCGGTCGCTGAGACTCCGGACGATCTGACGATCGACGGTCTTCGGAGGCGCCGCACGGCGTCTCCCGGGCCGGTCGGCCCGGTCGGTTGACCGGGTCGGCCGGACGTTCCCGGCCCCGCACGGCGGGGGAGCCGGGACGGGGCATCGGAATCGCACCGGGACCGGGTACGCTAGTGCCCGGCGGTGCGCGTGATGCCGTCCCGGGGCTTTAGCTCAGTTGGTAGAGCGCTGCCTTTGCAAGGCAGATGTCAGGAGTTCGAGTCTCCTAAGCTCCACAGTTCCGTGTCCACCCGGCGAGCCGGTGTGGACGGCCGATCGGCCGCTGACCTGAATCCGGGTCAGCGGCCGATCGCGTTTCTCAGTGCGGTTTGCGCGGGTCGTGCGGCTTGGGGCGGTCGTCGCCGGCCGGGGAGCCGGTGGGGGAGCCGGGCGGCGGGCCCGGCTTGGGGGCGGCGGTGCCGGCCTCGGACCGGGGGTCGGCGGCCGGAGCGGCGGAGTCGGCCGAGGAGCCGTTCACGCTGCCGCTGCCCGAGGCGTGGGCGCCGGCCGGCCGCGGGGCGGGCTCGGCGGCGCCGGAGGGGCCGCCCGCGGGCTCCACCAGCCACTCCGGGTTGCTGTGCCGGCGCCACCACTGCCAGGCGACGAGGCCGCCGCCGATCGCCAGCACGCCCGCCACGGCCAGGCCGGTGGCCCAGGTGTTCCGGTGCGGCCGGCGGGCGTTGCGGGCGGCGAGCTCGCTGATCTCGGCCGAGCTGACGTTGCCGTGCAGGGCGGTCAGCGCGGCCGCGCCGCGCTGCTGGGCCTCCTGGGCGACCGGGACGACGGCGGCGCGGGCCTCCTCGACGACGTGGACCACCCTGGGGGCGACGGTGGAGCGGGCCTGGCCCGCGACCCGGGAGGCGGACAGGCGGGCGGCCAGGGCGGCCTCCTGGGCCTTGTGCAGGGCCTTGAGGGCGTTCTGCTGGGCCTCCGGCGGCAGGCCGGCGAAGGCCTGACCGACCTGCGGGGCGATGTGCCGGTCGTACTGGACGCGCGCGGTGTGGGCGGCCTGGGAAGCCTGCTGCCGGGCGCTGTCCGCGAGGTTTCCGGCCGTCTCACGGGCCGAGTCCAAACGGTGCACGAGCTCTCTCCTCCTGGTGGCGTCCTATATGCACATATCCACCTGAATGCTGATCATGCATGGTGATTTGCCCGGTGGCACTCCGGAGTGGGCCGTACGCGGGGGGTGGGGGCCGCCGCGCGGGGCCGGGGGCCGGGGGCGGGGAGGGCCGGGGCGTGGGCCGGTCGGGTGGGGGTGGGGCCGCGTTAGGCTGGCGGTTCCGGCGGGGTTCCCGTCGGGAGCGCGTACACGTCGTCGCAGCAAGTCGTGGCAGGAGGGGAAAGCCGATGCTCCCGGACGAGCCGAGGCCGCCGATCGACCGGACTCCCGGACCCTCCGGCGGGAGCGGGCTGTCCCGCTGCTACCGGCACCCCGAGCAGGAGACCGGCATCGGCTGCTCCCGCTGCGGCCGCCCGATCTGCCCGCAGTGCATGGTGGACGCCTCGGTGGGCTTCCACTGCCCGGAGTGCGTCAGCGAGGGCAACCGCGGGGTCCGGCGGGCCACCACCCGGTTCGGCGGCCGCCCGCTCGCGGACGGGGCGCTGGTCACCAAGGTGCTGATCGGCGTCAACCTGGTGGTCTTCGTGCTGGCCGGGTACGTGCTCACGCCCTGGCTGGCGATCGACCTCGAACTGCGCAGCTTCTCCCCCGACTGGCAGTACCCCTACGCGGTCGGCGTCGCGGAGGGCCCGGGCCAGTGGTACCGGCTGCTGACCGCCGTCTTCCTGCACACCGCGCCCTGGCACATCGCCACCAACATGCTGGTGCTCTGGGTGCTGGGCCCGCAGCTGGAGTCGGCGCTGGGCCGGATCCGCTTCCTGGCGCTCTACCTGCTCTCCGGGCTGGCCGGGAGCGCCTTCGCCTTCCTGCTGGCCGGCGACGGGATGCGTTCGCTGGGCGCCTCGGGGGCGGTGTTCGGCCTGCTGGGCGCGACTGTGGTGCTCTACCGCCGGGTGCGGGCGCCGCTCGGGCCGATCGTCGCGCTGCTGGTGTTCAACCTGATCGTCACCTTCTCGGTGCAGGGCATCGACTGGCGCGCGCACCTCGGCGGCCTGATCGCCGGGATGCTGACCGCGGCCGGCCTGATGTACGCGCCGCGCGCCCACCGGGCGGCCGTCCAGGGGGCGACGCTGGCGGGGGTGGCGGTGCTGGTGCTGGTGATGGTCCTGGCCGGCACGGCCGCCTACGGAGGGTGACGCGTCCGGCGCGCTGACCGCACGGTTGTCCACAGCGGGTGCGGGGTTGTGCACAGGCGGTGTGGACCACCGGGTGTGGACGCCTGTTCTACGCGCGTCCCCCTGTGCGTATCGGGCATTCGGGGGAGGGCGCGCGCGGGTGTGGAAAGCGCCCCCGGCGCAAGTTATCCACAGGCTCGCGCGACTTTTCCCCAGTGTGGATAACCATGTGGATAAACGCGATAAGCGGAATGACCGACGAACGGAACTCCCGCGCGCGCCCGGCGTCCGGGCACACCACGACGCCGCCCCGGCTGGAGACCGGGACGGCGGTGGAACCGCTCAGGGTCGGAGCCCCGGCGTCACTTCCACTGGGTGGAGACGCCGAACCCCGCTGCGATGAAGCCGAAGCCCACCAGGATGTTCCAGTTCCGCCAGCTCTCCACCGGCCAGCTGCCGCTCGTCACGTAGTAGGTGACGATCCAGACCAGGCCGATCAGGAACAGCGCCAGCATCAACGGGGCAACCCAGCCGCGGCCCGAACTGATCTTCACCGTGGCGACCGTGGTCGGCGGGGTGTAGTCGGACTTCTTGCGGAGTCGGGACTTCGGCACGAGGAGCTCTCCTGTCGATGCGCTGTGACCGCGCAGGGGTTCACGGTGGTGTGGCGGCGTCCGTTAGCGTAGTGGTTCGGCGGGTCCGAAGGAGATAAGGGTACGGTGCCTAATTTGTCGATTCCCCCTCGGCCGGCCCGTACCCGTGCCGCCGGCACCCGAATTGTCGGACGTGCCCTGACCTGCGCCGTCTTCGCGCTCGCCGGACTGCTCTTCTACATCAGCGCGCAGACCGCCCGCGGCACCGATCTGCGCACCGACAACTCGCTGCTCAGCCTCTCCGACGTGATACGGCAGCGCAGCGCGCAGAACCAGCAGTCCCAGGCCCAGCTCGCCGACCTCCAGGAGCGCTCCCAGCAGCTCACCGAGCAGCAGGGCCGCAGCCCGGCCGACACCGCGCGGCTGACCGCCCTGGAGCAGGCCGCCGCGCTGGAACCGCTGCAGGGCCCCGGCCTCACCGTCACCCTCAACGACGCCCCGCCGAACGCGACCGCGCGCATCCCCGGGGTGCCCGCGCCGGGCGTCAACGACCTGGTCATCCACCAGCAGGACATCCAGGCCGTGGTCAACGCGCTCTGGCGGGGCGGCGCCGAGGGCGTCCAGGTGATGGACCAGCGGCTGATCTCCACCAGCGCGGTCCGCTGCGTCGGCAACACCCTGCTGCTCCAGGGCCGGGTCTACTCGCCGCCGTACGTGGTCAAGGCGATCGGGAAGACCGACGCGCTGCGCGGCGCGGTCGAGGCGGATCCGACGATCCGCAACTACCTGCAGTACGTCCAGGCCTACGGGCTGGGCTGGAAGGTCCAGGAGAGCGGCGAGCTCGCGCTGCCGGGCTACTCGGGGACGGCGGACCTGCGTTCGGCGACCGGCCAGCAGTAGATCGGCGGACCGGGGGCGGGTCTACTCTTGACCCCAGTCCGATACGTCGAGGGAGCACCATGTACGGCTGGATCTGGCGTCACCTTCCGGGGCCCACCCTGGTCAAGGCCGTCATCTCGCTGCTCCTCGTCCTGGGGGTGGTCTACCTCCTCTTCACTTACGTCTTCCCGTGGGCGGAACCGCTCCTCCCCTTCGGCGACGTCACAGTGGACGGAGACGGCGGCGGTGCCGCCGGCTGACCCGGTGGGCCCGCTCCACGTCCCAGTCCCCGCACCCCACGGAGAACGCGCGCGCATGACCTCCCAGCCGATCCCGCCCCGCATCCTGGTCGTCGACAACTACGACAGCTTCGTCTTCAACCTGGTCCAGTACCTCTACCAGCTCGGCGCCACCTGCGAGGTGGTCCGCAACGACGAGGTGACGGTCGAGCACGCGGTGCGCCGGGACGGCGACGGTGGCTTCGACGGGGTGCTGCTCTCCCCCGGCCCGGGCGCCCCGGAGGAGGCCGGCGTCTGCATCGAGATGGTGCACCACTGCGCGGCCGCCGGGCTGCCGGTGTTCGGCGTCTGCCTGGGCCTGCAGTCGATCGCGGTGGCCTACGGCGCGGTGGTCGGCCGGGCGCCCGAGCTGCTGCACGGCAAGACCTCGCTGGTCGAGCACGAGGACGGCGGCGTGTTCGCCGGTCTGCCCTCGCCGCTCACCGCGACCCGGTACCACTCGCTGGCGGTCGAGCCGGCCACCGTGCCGGACGAGCTGGTGGTCACCGCGCGCACCGGGAGCGGCGTGATCATGGGCCTGCGGCACCGCGAGCTCGCGGTCGAGGGGGTGCAGTTCCACCCCGAGTCGGTGCTCACCGAGGGCGGCCACCGGATGCTCGCCAACTGGCTGGCCGAGTGCGGCCACCCGCAGGCCGTCGACCGGTCGGCCGGGCTCGCCCCGGTGATCGGCCGGGGCTGAGCGGCGTGACCGCCGTGCGTCCGGAGGGGCGCTACCAGCCGGACGCGGACCCGCAGGGCGGCGCGTACCAGGAGGGTGGCCCGTACCAGCAGCAGGACCCGTACCGGCAGTCGTACCCTCCGGGCGGCGGGTACCAGCAGGGGGCCCAGCAGGGGCCGTACGAGTCGGGGCAGTACCAGCAGGCGCCGCAGCAGCAGGGCGGCGGCTACGGCTCCTACGACCAGTACGGGCAGTACGGGCAGTACCAGCAGGGCCAGCCGTACCCGCAGGGCCAGCAGGGCCAGTACCAGCAGTACGACCCGTACCAGGGCCAGCAGCTCCAGGGGCAGCAGCTCCAGGGCCAGGCCCAGGGACAGGGCTACCCGGCCCAGCACGGGGCCGAGGACGGCTGGGGCGTGTACGAGCCGGCCGCGGCCGTCGCGGCTCCCGCACCGGCCGAGCAGACGCTCCTGCTGCACCCGGCCGCCCCGGACGGGCCGAGCGCCGAGACGGCGGTCCTCGCGGCGGCCGAGACGGTCACCATGGCCGCCGTGGCCGGCACCCCCGAGCCGCCCGCTCCGGGCGGCCGGGCCGAGCGCCGGCGCGCCGCCCAGGGGCGGATGGCGGTGCGCTCCGGCAACGGACGCCGCCGGGCGGGCGGCCGGGCCGCCGCCGACGGCCGGCCCCGGCCCAAGGAGTCGGTGGCGGTGGTCGGCGCCCGGTTCCTCGGTGAGTTCTGCATCACCCTCGGCCTGGTGATGCTGCTCTTCGTCTCGTACCAGCTCTGGTGGACCAACGTGCAGGCCGACGCGGCCGCGGACGGCGCCCGCAGCCAGCTGGAGGAGCAGTTCGACGCCGGCCCGGGCCCGGGCGCCACGCCCGCGCCCGGACAGCCGGCCCCGGACCCGGCCAAACCGGAGACCTTCGAGCCCGGCAAGGGCTTCGCGATCATCCACCTGCCGAAGCTCGGCCAGAAGTTCCCGATCGCCGAGGGCACCGCCAAGGGGCCGGTGCTCGACAAGGGTCTGGTCGGCCACTACACCGGTACCGGCATGCCGGCCGACAAGGCGGGCAACTTCGCGCTGGCCGCGCACCGCAACACGCACGGCGAACCGTTCCGGCGGATCAACCAGCTCGGCAAGGGCGACAAGATCGTGGTGGAGACCGCGACCGCGTACTACACCTACGAGGTCACCGGCGGCATCCCGGAGACGCCGCCGTCCAACGTGAGCGTGATCAAAAAGGTCCCGGACGGCTCCGGCTACAAGGAACCGGGCCGGTACATCACGCTGACCACCTGCACGCCGGAGTTCAGCTCCAAGTTCCGGCTGATCGTCTTTGGCAAGATGATCGAGGAACGGCCGCGCAGCCAGGGCAAGCCGGCCGCGCTCACGGCGGGCTGACCCCGAGCGGGCGACGATACGGAGGGGGATGCACGTGACCCAGGTGACCGAGGAAGCCTTTCCACCGCCGGCGCCGGGGTCGGCGGACGCCCCCCGGCGGCCGGGCCGCGGCCGGGGACGGGCGCTCGCCGTGCTGGGCGTCTTCGGCGAGCTGCTGATCACCCTGGGGCTGGTGCTGGGCCTGTTCGTCGCCTACTCGCTCTGGTGGACCGACGTGCTGGCGGACCGCTCCGCCGCCGCGGCCTCCGACCAGCTGCGCGGTTCCTGGGCGGCCGGCGGTCCGGCCGCTCCCCCGTCCGGCGCCCCGGGCACCCCGGGCGCCGCCCCGTCCGCCGGCGCGTCGGCCGGGCCGTCCTACGCGGCGGGCGACGGGATCGGCTTCCTGCACGTCCCGGCGATGGGCCGGGACTACCAGGTGCTGATCCGGATGGGCACCGACACCGCCACCCTGGCCGAGGGTGTCGCCGGGGTGTACGAGCAGCCGTACCGCTCGGGGATGCCCTGGGACGCGGCCGGCAACTTCGCGCTGGCCGCCCACCGGGACGGGCACGGGGCGAAGTTCCACGACCTCGACGCGGTCCGCAAGGGCGACGCGGTCGTCGTCGAGACCCGCGACAAGTGGTACGTCTACCAGGTCGACAGCACCCTGCCGGAGACCTCCAAGTACGACACCGGCATCGTCGCCCCGGTCCCCAAGGGCTCCGGCTACACCGCTCCCGGCCGGTACATCACGCTGACCACCTGCACGCCGGTCTACACCTCGCGCTACCGGATGGCGGTCTGGGGGAGCCTGGTCCGGGTGGACGACATGGACGCCAAGCGCACCCCGCCGCCCGAGCTGCGCCACTCCTGACCGCGTCCGGCGCTGCGGACCGCGGCAGGCGCTCCGGACCGCGGCAGGCCGGAAAGCCCGAGGGCCCGCCGACATCACGTCGACGGGCCCTCGGGCTTCAGTCCGTACCGGAAACGGTCCAGGCCTCAGAACCAGGGGAACCAGGGCTTAGCCGTTGGGTCCCCCTTTGGTGTTGCTGGGGGTGGGGAGGCCGGGGATCCCGGGGAGGGTGGGTGTGTCGCCCCCTTTGGGCGGGTCCACCGGCTTGGTCATCAGGCCGACCGAGGTGTTCGGGTCGACCTGGGTGCCGGCCGCCGGGTTGGAGGCGATGACCACCGAGTTCGGGTCCTGCGGGCCCTGGACGACGGTGTACTGCAGGCCCATGCCCTGGAGGGTCTTGATGGCGTCCTTGAGCAGCTGGTTCTGCAGCGGCGGGACGCTGACCTTCTCCGGGGCCTTGAAGATGGTCAGGGTGATCTTGGTGTTGGCCGGCTGCTTGCCGCCCGCGGGCGACTGCTGGGCGACCGTGTTGACCTTGGCCGGGTCGTTGGTCGGGGTGGTCTTCGAGGCGTCCACCTGGAAGCCGGCGGTCTCCAGGGCGGCCTGCGCGGCCTCCTTCTGCTGACCGACCACGCTCGGCACGTTGATCTTCGCCTTGCCCTGCGAGATGGTCAGCTTGACCTGCGCGGACGGGTCGGCGCCCGCGTTGGCCGGCGGGTCCTGGGCGAGCACCTGGTCCAGCGGGGCGTTGTCGTCGTCCTTGTAGTCGGACGCGGAGACGTTGGCGAAGCCGGCGTCGTTGAGCGCCTTGATCGCCTGGTCCTTGGTCTTGCCGACCACGCTCGGCACGGTCGCCTTGGCCGGGCCGGAGGAGAGCTGCACGGTGATCGTGGCGGCCTCGGCGACCTGGGTGGAGGCGGCCGGGTTCTGCGTGCAGACCTGGTCCTTCTTCACGTTGGTGTCCGGGCAGGCGACCTTCTCGCCCTCGGCGATCACCAGCTTGGGACCGGCCTGCGCGGCGAGCGTCTTGGCCTCCGCCAGGCTCTTGCCGACCAGGTTGGGCGCCGTGACCTTCGGCGCCTCCTTGGCGGTCTCGCCCTTCTTGTCGCTGAACATCGCCTGGGCGACGAAGAAGGTGCCGACCAGGACCAGCACGGCGGCGACCGCCAGCACGATCCAGGAGGTGTTGCTCTTCTTCGGCGGCTCCTCGCCGCGCCGGCCGCCACCGCGGCCGTACCCGTCGTCGTAGCCGTCGTTGCCGCCGCCGCCCGGGGCACCGGCGTAGGTCTGGCCGTAGCCGTCGTCGTAGCCGGGGGCCGGCGGCTGGGCGTACCCGGCCGGGGCGGCCTGCGGCAGCACGGTGGTCGGACCGCCGGGCGCCTGCTGCGGCAGCATGTTGGTCTGGCCGTACGGGTCGTGCTGCGGGTAGCCGTTCTGGTCGTAGCCGTACCCGGCGGCGGCACCCATCCCGTAGGCGGCGGCCTGCTGGGCGGCGGCCACCGGCAGGCCGTCGAGGAAGCGCTCGATGTCGTCGCGCATCTCGTCGGCGGACTGGTAGCGGTAGTCGCGGTCCTTGGCGAGCGCCTTGAGCACGATCGCGTCGACCTCGGGGCGCACCTCGGGGTCGAAGGCGGACGGCGGCTGCGCCTCCTCCCGGACGTGCTGGTAGGCGACCGCCACGGGGGAGTCGCCGATGAACGGCGGGCGGACGGTGAGCAGCTCGTAGAGCAGGCAGCCGGTCGAGTAGAGGTCGGAGCGGGCGTCCACCTGCTCGCCCTTGGCCTGCTCCGGGGAGAGGTACTGGGCGGTGCCGATGACGGCGGAGGTCTGCGTCATCGTCATGCCGGCGTCGCCCATCGCGCGGGCGATGCCGAAGTCCATCACCTTGACGTTGCCCTGGCGGGTGAGCATGACGTTGGCGGGCTTGATGTCGCGGTGCACGATGCCGGCCCGGTGCGAGTACTCCAGGGCCTGCAGGATGCCGATGGTCATCTCCAGCGCGCGCTCCGGCAGCAGCCGGCGCCCGGAGTGCAGCAGCTCGCGCAGCGTGGAGCCCTCGACGTACTCCATCACGATGTACGGGATCGAGATGCCGTCGATGTAGTCCTCGCCGGTGTCGTACACGGCGACGATGGCGGGGTGGTTGAGGGACGCCGCGGACTGGGCCTCGCGGCGGAAGCGGGCCTGGAACGACGGATCCCGGGCCATGTCGGCCCGGAGCGTCTTCACTGCGACGGAACGGCCGAGCCGGGTGTCATGGGCGAGGTACACCTCGGCCATGCCGCCGCGTCCTAGGACGCCGCCGAGCTCGTACCTGCCGCCGAGGCGACGAGGCTCTTCCATAGTTCCGACCCTCTCCCTCACCCGCCGGTGAGGTTGTGACGTAGGTGTCCCCGCACGCTCTTTGGGACGCCGGCCGGGCCCCGGGTGGTTCTGCGGGAAGGGCCGTAGGGCGTCTCGCGGGCGGCAACGGGTACACCCGCTGCTGCGGATACGCTACCGGTCGGACCGCACCGGACCCGAGTCGACCGCAGGCCGATATCAGACCGGTATCCGGACAGGGCTGCCGATCGTGACATTTCCCTCACTCGCGGAGCCCCGTCACTACTTCCCCAGGACGGCCTGCATCACGGACTTGGCGATCGGCGCGGCGAGCCGCCCGCCGCTGATGCCGTCGCGGTTGCTGGAGCCGTCCTCGACCACCACCGCGACCGCGACCATGCGGCCGTCGGAGGCCTTGGCGTAGGAGGTGAACCAGGCGAACGGCAGGCCCGAGTTGCCCTCGCCGTTCTGCGCGGTGCCGGTCTTGCCGCCGACGTTGACGCCGGGGATCCGGGCGTTCTTGCCGGTGCCGTTCTCGACCACCGAGACCATCAGGTCCTGCAGCTTCTGCGCGGTGCCCGGGCTGATCGGCTGGGAGAACTGCTTCTCGGTGTGCTTGGAGATGGTGGTCAGCGAGGCGGACCGCTCCTCGGCGACCAGGTAGGGCTGCATCAGCGAGCCGTTGTTGGCGATCGCCGCGGAGACCATGGCCATCTGGAGCGGGGTGGCCTGGGTGTTGTGCTGGCCGATCGAGTCCTGGGCGGTGCCGTCCGGGGTGGAGTCGGACGGGTAGACGCTCTTCTCGGAGCGGATCGGGGTGTCGACGGTGCTGTTGAAGCCGAACTTCTCGGCCTGCGCCCGCATCTTGTCCTTGCCGAGGTCGGCGCCCATCTTGGCGAAGACGGTGTTGCAGGACTGGTCCATGCCGGACTTGATGGTGGCGTTGCCGCACTGCTCGCGCTCGGACTCGTTCTTCAGCACGAAGTTGGTGCCGGGCAGGGTGTACGGGTCCGGGGTCGCGGTCTGGTCGTCGATGTTCTGGTAGAGGCCGTTCTCGAACGCCGCCGCCGCGGTGACCAGCTTGAAGGTCGAGCCGGGCGGGTAGGTCTCGCGCAGCGCCCGGTTGAGCATCGGCTTGTTCGGGTCGGCGTTGAGGTCGGTCCAGGCCTTCGAGTCGGCGGACTCGTTGCCGGCGAAGGAGGCCGGGTCGTAGGACGGGGTGGAGACGAGCGCGAGGATCGCGCCGGTCTTCGGGTCCAGCGCGACGACCGCGCCCTTCTTGTTGCCGAGCCCGTCGAAGGCGGCCTTCTGGGCCTTGGCGTTGATGGTGGTGACGACGTCGCCGCCGCGCTTCTGCTCCCCGGTCAGCATGTCCAGGGTGTTGCGGAAGAACAGCCGGTCGTCGCTGCCGGAGAGGACGCCGTCCTCCAGCTGCTCCAGCTGGCTGGCCCCGAAGGCCTGCGAGGAGTAGCCGGTGACCGGGGCGTACATGGGGGCGTCGGTCCAGGACCGCTTGTACTTGTAGCGCAGGCCGTTGACGAAGGTGGACTGGGTGATCGGCTGGCCGTCCACGATGATGTTGCCGCGCGGGTAGGCGTAGCGGTCGTAGACCTGGCGCTTGTTGTTCTTGTTGGAGGCCCAGGCGTCGGCCTGGACGCCCTGGATCCAGTTGCTGCGCACCATGAGGGCCAGGATCAGCACGAGGCAGAAGATCGAGACCCGGCGGATCGGCTTGTTCACGAGGCGTTGCCCCCCTGGATCTCGGGTGTGGGGGTGGGTTCCACCCCGGGACGGCGGGCGTTGTCGCTGATCTTCAGCAGGATCGCGACCAGGGCCCAGTTGGCGACCACCGAGGAACCACCCTGGGCGAGGAACGGCATGGTCATACCGGTCAGCGGGATGAGTCCGGTGA
Organism: Kitasatospora sp. NPDC093806; assembly: GCF_040683335.1. Classification (NCBI taxonomy): domain Bacteria; kingdom Bacillati; phylum Actinomycetota; class Actinomycetes; order Kitasatosporales; family Streptomycetaceae; genus Kitasatospora; species Kitasatospora sp. NPDC093806. Next base: position 50,448 of record NZ_JBFBDO010000040.1, on the reverse strand, counting down.
CACCGCCGGCGACCACGAAGACCTGGAGCGCCATCGCCGAGGAGAGGCCGACCGCGAAGAGCTTGCCGAACGGGTCGCGGGCGGCGACCGCGGTGCGCAGGCCGCGCTGGATCAGCAGGGCGTAGAGCATGAAGATCGCCATCATGCCGGTGAGGCCGAGCTCCTCGCCGAAGGAGCCGAGGATGAAGTCGCTCTTGGCGGCGAAGTCGATCAGCCAGGAGCGGCCCTGGCCCAGTCCGGAGCCGGTCACCCCGCCGGAGCCGAGCGCCATCAGCGACTGGCCGATCTGCTCGGTGGCGCCCCTGGGCGGCTTCGGGCCGAACGCGGCCATCGGGTCGAGCCAGGCGTCGATGCGGACCTTGACGTGGCTGGCGGTGGAGGCCACCGCGACCGCGCCGCCGACCGACATCAGCAGGCCGAAGACGATCCAGCTGGTCCGCTCGGTGGCGACGTAGAGCATCACCACGAAGAGGCCGAAGTACAGGAAGGACGAACCGAGGTCGTTCTCGAAGATCAGGATGAGCAGGCTGAGCAGCCAGATCACGATGATCGGGCCGAGGTCGCGCCCGCGCGGCAGGTACAGGCCCATGAAGCGGCGGCTGGCCAGCGCCAGGGCGTCCCGCTTGACCATCAGGTAGCCGGCGAAGAACACGGTCAGGATGATCTTGGCGAACTCACCGGGCTGGATCGAGAAGGCGCCCATCCGGATCCAGATCTTGGCGCCGAGGTCCTCCTTGCGCTCCGGGAAGAAGGCCGGCGCGGCGAGCAGCACCAGGGCCACCGCCATCGAGATGTAGGTGTAGCGCTGGAGGACCCGGTGGTCCTTCAGGAAGACCATCACCACGATGAAGAAGGCGATGCCGAGACCCGACCACATCAGCTGGTTCGCGGCGGCCGGGAAGTTGTTGTGGAGCAGCGGTCCGGCCTTGTCGAGCCGCCAGATCATCACCACGCCGAGCCCGTTCAGCAGGGTGGCGATCGGCAGCATCAGCGGGTCCGCGTAGGGCGCGAACCTGCGCATCAGCAGGTGGGCGATCAGCGCGAGCGCGCCCATGCCGAGGCCGTAGCCGAGCATGCCGGCGGGCAGCTTGCCGTCGTCCATCGCCAGGCCCACGTTGGCGTACGCCAGCACCGGCAGCACGACCGCGAAGGCCAGCATCGCCAGCTCGGTGTTGCGCCGGTTCGGCGTGCCCTGCGGGGAGATGGTGGTGTTGCCGCGGCGCCGCGAGGACGCGCGGTCGGCCGGGACGCCGTCGGCCCGGCGGCGGCCGGACCGGTTCGGTTCGCTGCTCACATCAAAGCTCACTGGATGACCGCTCCCTGACGGCCGGCGGGCCCGCGCCGGGCGGGCCTATGTCGGGTCGGGTCCGTCACGGCTTCGGGCAGGAGTCGGCGCGCTGCCGCTCCTCGTCGCTCAGGCCGGGCAGGTCGCCCTGCGGGGCGGCCGGGGCGGCGGCGCTCTGGCTGGGCGCGGCGGTGGCCGGGGCGCTGGTGCCGGGCGTGCCCGTCGACGGGGTCGGGGTGGGCACGCCGGCCGCCGGGGCGCGGCCGGTCGCGGACGGGCTGGGCACCGTGGTGGCCGTCACGAACCCGGCGTGCGTCGCCTGCGTGCCGCCGGCCGGCTGGACCGCCGGCGTGGTGGCGGGCGGCGTCGTCGGGTTGGCGGCGGTGTTGCGGGCGGCGTCCACCTTCTTGCAGAACGCGACCTGCTCGCCGAGCTTCTTCACCTTGTCGTCGGCGTCGCCGAGGCTGCTCGCCGAGATGGTGTTGGTGACGTGGGTGCGCTGGTCCTGCGGCAGGTACTTGAGTTCGATGTCCTTGTACGGGGTGTGCACCGAGGACAGGTTCACTCCGGCCAGGCTCTGGTTGACGCCCTGGTAGACCGCGACGTGGTCGCCCTCGGCGCCGACGTAGTACTGGCTCTGGGTCCACTGGTAACCGAAGAAGCCGCCCGCGCCGAGCAGGCCGACGGTGACCAGGCCGACCAGCGAGAAGGTCAGCGCCCGGTTCTTCTTCCGGCGCGGCCGCGGCTCGTCGTCGTAGTCCTCGGTCCCGTAGACCGCGGGCTCGCCGGCGCCGTGGCCCTCGGGGTAGCCCGGGTCGTAGCCCGCGGCCGGGCCGAAGCCGCCCTGGCCGTCGGCGTGGCCGTAGCCCTCGGCGGGGCCGAAGGCGCCCTGCGGGCCGCGGCCCAGCCCGGCGGCGCGGCCGGCCGGGGTGTCGCGGATCGACCGGTCGGCGGCGGCCGAGGACGGCGGGGTCTCGGCGACCGCGCCGACCACCACCGGGACGTCGTTGAACTGGCCGCTCAGGGTGTCCGTGGCGCCGACGTCCAGGACGTCCGCCACGATGCAGGTGATGTTGTCCGGGCCGCCGCCGCGCAGCGCGAGCTGGATCAGCTCCTGCACGGTCTGCTCGGGCGAGTAGTAGCTGCCCAGGGTGTCCTGGAGGGTCTGGTGGCTGACCGGGCCGGAGAGGCCGTCGGAGCAGATCAGGTAGCGGTCGCCGGCCCGCACCTCGCGGATCGACAGGTCCGGCTCCACCTGGCCGCGGCCGTCCAGCGCGCGCATCAGCAGCGAGCGCTGCGGGTGGGTCTCGGCCTCCTCGGGGGTGATCCGCCCCTCGTCGACCAGCCGCTGCACCCAGGTGTGGTCCTGGGTGATCTGCACCAGCGCGCCGTCGCGCAGCAGGTAGGCGCGGGAGTCGCCGACGTGGACCAGGCCCATCCGCTGGCCGGTCCAGAGCATCGCGGTGAGGGTGCAGCCCATGCCTTCGAGCTGCGGGTCCTCCTCGACCATCTGCCGGAGCCGGTCGTTGGCGCCCTGGACCGCGTCGCCGAGCAGGGTCAGCAGGTCGGCGCCGGGCACGTCCTCGTCCAGGCGGACGATCGAGCCGAGCACCTCGGAGGACGCGACCTCACCGGCCGCCGCCCCGCCCATGCCGTCGGCCACGGCCAGCAGCCGCGGGCCGGCATAGCCGGAGTCCTCGTTCCCCTCCCGGATCAGTCCCTTGTGGGAGCCGGCGGCGAAGCGCAGCACCAGGGTCATGCGACCTGTGCCCCCCTCTGGGTCATGGACGGGATGCTGTCCCTCATGCGCTACTACTTCCGCAGTTCGATGACGGTCCTGCCGATACGGATCGGCATGCCCGGCTGGAGCGGGGTCGGCGCGGTCAGGCGCTGACGGTCCAGATAGGTGCCGTTGGTGGAGCCTAGATCCTCCACCGTCCACTGCCCAGTCTGGTCGGGATAGATCCTGGCATGCCGGGAGGACGCGTAGTCGTCGTCCAGCACGATGGTGGAGTCGTGGGCCCGGCCCAGCGTGATGGTCTGGCCCTGCAGCGCGACCGTGGTGCCGGCCAGCGAGCCCTGCACCACGACGAGCTGGGTGGGCGCGCCGCGGCGGCGCCCGCCGCCCTGGGTCTGCGGCCCGCCGGTGGGCGCGGGGCCCTGCGGGGGCCGCCCGGCCGGTGGGGCCGGGGGAGCGGCCGCGGTGGCCGCGCCACCCCGGCGGGAGGCCCGGGGGTTCACCCGGGTCCCGAAGAGGTCGCTGCGGATCACCTGGACCGCGACGATGACGAACAGCCACAGCACGGCCAGGAAGCCCAGCCGCATGACCGTGAGGGTCAGTTCTGACATAACCGCGCCCGCTCTACCCTTCGACCTGTCGGTAGACGATGGTGGTGGAGCCCACGACGATTCGAGAGCCGTCGCGGAGCGTAGCGCGCTGGGTGTGCTGCCCGTCCACCACGATGCCGTTCGTCGACCCCAGGTCGAGCACCATCGAGGGGGTGCCGGGGCGGATCTCGGCGTGCTTGCGGGAGACCCCGGGGTCGTCGATGCGCACGTCCGCCTCGGTGGAGCGGCCCAGTACGCAGACGTTCCCGGTGATCTGGTGCCGGGCGCCGTTCACCTCGATCCAGCGCCGCAGCGAGGTGCCGTGGCCGGCGCCCGGGAACGGGCGCACGTTGCCGCCGCCGCCGGGGGCGGTCGCGGGCGGGCCGGCGGGCATCGCGGGGGGCGCGGCCGGCGGCGGGGGCGCGCCGAACGGGGCGGCGCCCTGCTGCTGCCACGGTGCGCCGGGGGCCGGGGCGGCCGGCGGGCGGCCGTAGCCGGCCTGGGTCGGCTGCGCGGGGGCCGGCGCGGGGGCCTGCTGCTGCGGCTCCTCCGCGGCGAGGGTGCGGCTGCGCACCCGGTACAGCCCGGTGTCCAGGTCGTCGGCCTTCTCCAGGTTCACCTGGAGCGGGCCCATGAAGGTGTACCGCTGGGCCTCCGCGTACTCGCGGACCATGCCGGCGAGCTCGTTGCCCAGTTGCCCGGAGTAGGGGCTCAGTCGCTCGTGGTCGTGCGGGCTGAGCTCGACGATGAAGTCGTTGGGCACGACGGTGCGGTCGCGGTTCCAGATGCTCGCGTTGTTGTCGCACTCGCGCTGCAGCGCGCCGGCGATCTCCACGGGCTGGACCTCGGACTTGAACACCTTGGCGAAGGTGCCGTTGACGAGACCCTCGAGTCGCTGCTCGAACTTCTTCAGCACTCCCATGGGGCACCCCCTTCCAGGGTTCGTTCGCCTGCCTGCCGACCGGATCCCGGGGAGCCGGTCGCGCCTACTTGCGGTACTTCCGTACTGATCGTATCCACGCCGGGGCCATCCGTACGGTTCCCGGACCACGTGGTGCCCGGGGGTGGGCTCGGACACACAGGGTGACGCATTCGGGCGGCAGCATGCCAGGGGTACCCGCCCGCGGGGGCCGTCATCCCTCGCTCGCCTGTTCGCCGGGCATCCGTTCGGATGCGCTCGGCCGCTCCGGGGAACGGATTCGGAGGTGGCCCGCAGGTCGTGCTACTGTTTTCCATGTCGGAAGGGGCGCCCGCAAGGCGGCCCGATCGAAGAACCGCGAAGGCCACATGGTACCGAGCGGATCGGCTGATCGACCGGCAAGCACGAAAAACACCCTTGCGCGGGTGGCGGAATAGGCAGACGCGCTGGATTCAGGTTCCAGTGCCCGAAAGGGCGTGGGGGTTCAACTCCCCCCTCGCGCACAGCGAAGCCCCGCAGATCTTCGGATCTGCGGGGCTTTCTCGTTCTCCGGGGTCCTGCTTAGCCGCCGGGACGGCGCGGGCCTTCGGCGCAGGCGGACCGGGTCAGCCGCGGCCGGCCGGGAGGTCGGCGCGGACCTCGAAGCCGCCGTCCGGGGTCGGGCCGGCGGTGAGCGAGCCGCCCAGCAGCTGGGCGCGCTCGCGCAGGCCGACCAGGCCGTGGCCGCCGCCCGGCAGGGTCTGGGCGGGCCGGACCGGCGGCGCCTCGTTGCGCACCTCGACCCGCAGCTTCCGGCCCCGGGCCTTCACCTTCACGTGCACCGCGGCCGCCGGCGCGTACTTGGTGATGTTGGTGAGCGCCTCCTGGACGGTGCGGTAGGCGGCCCGCTCGACCGCCTCCGGCCAGGGCCGGTCCCCCGGGCACAGCTCGCTGTCGGCGGCCAGCCCGCTCTCCTCGATCAGCCGGGGCAGATCGGCCAGCCGCGGCTGCGGGGCCAGCGGCGTGCCCATCCGCGGCCCGCCGGCCCGCAGCACCCCGACCATCTGCCGCAGCTCCTCCAGGGTGCGCACGGACAGTTCGCGGATGGTCCGGGCGGTGGCCACGGCGGCCGGGTCGGGGGTGGACACCTGGAGCGCGCCCGCCTGGATGCTGATCAGGCTGACCTGGTGCGAGACCACGTCGTGCATCTCCCGGGCGAGCCGGCCGCGCTCGTCGCTGAGCACCCGCTCGGCGAGCAGCCGGCTCTCCCGCTCCTGGCCGCGGGTCAGCTCGTCCAGCCGGGCCGCCAGCTCGCGCCTGGTCCGGGAGAGCAGGCCGGTGGCGGCCGGGCCGGCCGCCAGCATCACCGACTGGATGGCGTACAGCGCGGTGTCCCGGCTGAGCGAGAAGGTCTGCTCGGAGACCGGCCAGTGGAAGAACTCGATCAGCGCGAACAGCACGGCGCAGGGCACCACCACCCGGCGGCGGGGGCGTTCGGCGGCCACCGTGTAGACGGCCGTTATCGGGGCGAGCCAGATGTCGTCGAGGTAGCTGCCGGGCATGATCAGCAGGAACACCAGGACCGGGAAGCGCCGCCGCCACAGCAGGGCGACGGCGGCCAGCACCGAGAGCAGGGTCTGCCAGAGCGGGGCGCCCCGGGCCACCAGGGCGGCGTCGACGAGCGAGTAGAGGGCCGGCAGCAGCAGCATCAGCCAGGGCGCGGTGAGCCGGGCCGGCAGCCGTTTGCCGGGGGAGGAATCGCTCATGCCCGGGCGCTCAGGCCCCGTCGTTCGGCTTCGGCCGGACCAGGCCGGCCCGGTGCGCGATGACCGCCGCCTGGACCCGGTTGGCGGCGCCGAGCTTGCCGAGGATCGCGCTGATGTGGTCCTTCACGGTGCCGGTGCCCAGGAAGAGCCGGTCGGCGATCTCGGCGTTGGACAGGCCCTCGCCGAGCAGCGCCAGCACGTCCAGCTCCCGGCCGGTCAGCGTGCGGGCCAGCGAGGAGGCCTCGGCGTCCGGGCCGCCGCCGTCGACGTAGCCGCCGATCACGGTGCGGGTGACGGTCGGGGAGAGGATGTTCCCGCCGGCCGCGAGCACCCGGACGGCGTGCACCAGCTGGTCCGGGGCGGTGTCCTTGAGCAGGAAGCCGGACGCGCCGGCCCGCAGCGCGGTGCCGATGTACTCGTCGGTGTCGAAGGTGGTGAGCATCGCCACGGCCGGCGGGTCGGGCAGCGCCCGCAGCCGGCGGAGCACCGAGATGCCGTCCAGGTCGGGCATCCGGATGTCGAGCAGCACCACGTGCGGACGCAGCCGCCGGACGTACTCCTCGGTCTGCCCGCCGGAGCAGTCGCCGACCACCTCCAGGTCGGGGGCCGAGCCGACGATCAGCCCGAGCCCGGACCTCACCAGGATCTCGTCGTCCACGATCAGCACGCGGGTGGTGGTGATGGTCCCTCCTCGGTTCGGCGGCCGGGCCGGGCCGGTCCGCATGACTGGAATCGAGAGTAGGGCCTGACCGGCGGCTTCGTCGGGCCCGGCCCTCCGGGGTCACCCCCGCCGTTCGGCGGGGGTGTGAATCCGCTACCTGGTTCACGCGATTCTCATCCGTGGTGGGGAACCATGGAATTGGCTGCCGTTCAGTCGGTCTGCCGGCCGAGGTGGGCGTCCAGTGCCGGGCCGGGTGCGGATGCGACCCACCGATTGATCGTTTGGAATTGAGCTGTGTCGTCCACTGTGAAGCCGGAGCCGTCCGCCGCCCCCGCCGGGTCCCGGTCCGCCGCCCTGGCGGCGTACTGGCGCCCGAAGGCCGCCGCGTCGACCGTCTGGTACCTGCGGCTGATCGCGCTGCTGAACGTCGTCACCGTGCTGCTGACGCCGTTCCGGGACCAGGTCGAGACGCACAACGAGGGCGAGTACTTCACCCCGTACCTGATGACCGCCGGACTGGGCAGCGCGGTGCTCTCGGTCTTCCTGGCGATCGTGATGCGGCGCCGCAAGCGGGCCGCCTGGATCTTCAACCTCGCGCTCGCCGGCCTGTTCGCGCTGCTCTACCTGCTCGCCATGGCGCTGCCCGACGAGGGCTTCAACCGGCACCCGCTGAACTACGTCTCCACCGTGCTGACCTGCGGGTTCGTGCTGGCGCTGCTGGTCGGGCGGAAGGAGTTCACCTCCAAGGGCGACGAGGCCAACCCGAAGACCGCCGCCGCCGCCTTCGTGGCCGGCCTGGGCTTCGGCGGGGTGGTCGGCGCGGCGCTGGTCGCGCTGACCAACGACCTGCCCGGCGCCGGCTTCTGGGACATGTTCCGCTACTCGGTCGGCCGGATGGTCACCATCAACCCGTCCGAGCACTTGCGCTCCGTGATCCACGCCCCGACCTGGGTGGACGCGGTCATCAACGTGATGGGCGCGGTGTTCTTCGTCCTGGTCTTCTACGCGGCCTTCCGCAGCCCCCGGAACAAGGAGCTGCTCACCGCCGAGGACGAGCAGCGGCTGCGGACGCTGCTGGACAAGCAGGGCGAGCGGGACTCGCTCGGCTACTTCGCGCTGCGCCGGGACAAGGCGGTGATCTTCTCGCCGAGCGGCAAGGCGGCGGTCACCTACCGGGTGGTCGGCGGCGTCTCGCTGGCCTCCGGCGACCCGATCGGCGACCCCGAGGCCTGGCCCGGCGCGATCGACGCCTGGCTGGCCGAGGCCCGCGAGCACGCCTGGGCGCCGGCCGTGATGGGCGCCTCCGAGGAGGCCGGCGTGATCTACGCCCGGCACGGGCTGGACGCGCTGGAGCTGGGCGACGAGGCGATCGTCGAGCTGGACGAGTTCTCGCTGGACGGCCGGGCCATGCGGGTGGTGCGCCAGGCGTACAACCGGGTCAAGCGGGCCGGGTACACCGTCCGGATCCGCCGGCACGAGGACATCCCCGAGAGCGAGATGGCCGAGCTGGTCGCCAAGGCCGACCAGTGGCGGGACGGCGCGACCGAGCGCGGCTTCTCGATGGCGCTCGGCCGGCTCGGCGACCCGGGTGACGGGCGCTGCGTGATGCTGGAGTGCCACGACGGCGACGGCGAGCTGAAGGCGCTGCTGAGCTTCGTCCCGTGGGGCGCGGACGGCCTCTCGCTGGACCTCATGCGGCGCGCCCGGGACACCGAGAACGGCCTGATGGAGTTCATGGTGATCGAACTCCTGCAGCGCGCCCGCGAGGTGAACCTGGCCCGGGTCTCGCTGAACTTCGCGATGTTCCGTTCCGTTTTCGAGCGCGGCTCGAAGCTCGGCGCCGGCCCGGTGCTGCGGCTCTGGCGTTCCGTTCTGGGCTTCTTCTCCCGCTGGTGGCAGATCGAATCGCTGTACCGGGCCAACGCCAAGTACCGGCCGATCTGGGAGCCGCGTTATCTGCTCTTCGAGAAGAGCAGCGAGATTCCGCGGATCGGCATCGCCAGCGCCCGGGCCGAGGGGTTCATCACCGCACCGAGCCTGCCCGCGCTGTTCCGTCGTCGACACCGGGAGACCGCCGTGGCGGACCGGGTGCCGGTGGCGGCACAGGACGGGAAGGGGTAGCCCTCCGCCGGGGGGCGGAGGGGGCCGGTCGCCCGGATGGGGGGATTTCGGGGTGGCTTCTCCCCCCAGAGGATGACGGGGATCCGCAATTATGCCGATGTGGATTCGTTAATCGGCTTCTAATGTGGGGGTAGTTCGAGGAGCATGCGCGGCGTCGCGGAATTGGAGAGACGGTTGTGAGTCGGAGGACCCACGCGGGGGGCGTGCGAAAGGGGCCGGTGGCTATTGCCAGAGAGGCCGCTGTCGCCGAGTGGGGAACGCTGTTCGGCACGGTCCGGGAGCGGGTGGCGCGCAAGAAGTTCGCGTCCGTTCCGCTGGCCACCGCGGCGACCTGCCTGATCCTGGTGTTCAGCATCGTCCAGCACCTGCCGGGCGGGGAGCGCTTCGTCACCCAGATCGGGGTGGTGAAGGCCGCGCTGCCGCTGGAGGTCTCGCTGCTGCGCACACCGCTGTCGCTGTACGTGCCGGCCCTGGACCTGCCGGTGTGGGGGGCGCTCGCGCAGGTCTTCGTGGTCTTCGGCATCGCCGAGATCGTGCTCGGCCGGCGGCTGACCCTGGTGGTCGCCTACACCTGCACCCTGGCCGGGACGCTGTTCGCCCGGGTCGGGGTGGCGATCGGGCCGGACCACCTCTTCGGCTTCCCGAAGTGGGTCGCGCACGTCCGGGACACCGGGCCGTCGGCGGCCGTGGTGGCGCTGGCGATCTGCATCGCGTTCCGCTGCCGGGCCTGGTTCACCGCCGGGCTGGTGGTGGCGCTGATGGTCGGCGAGGCGATCGTGCTGCCGAACCTGGCCGGGATGGAGCACGTGGTCGCGGTGATCGCGGCGCTGCTGATCGCGGTGTCGGTGGAGGTGTTCGGGGACTTCTGGCCGCGGGTGCTGGCGGGCGTCGGCGCGGCGGCCGTGGTGGCCGCGGCCACCGCCTCGATCGAGGCGGCGACCGCCGAGGCCCGCCGCCGGGCCCCGGTCCGCGCGGTGGGTTAGTTCCGGCTCGCGGGCAGCGGGAGTTCGAACCAGACGACCTTGCCCACCGCCTTGCGGGCGGTGCCCCAGCGTTCGGCGAGCTTGGTGACCAGGGTCAGCCCGCGGCCGGTCTCGCCGAGCTGCTCGGCGGGCTCCAGCGAGGGCAGGTTGTGGTTGTCGTCGCTGACCTCGACCAGCAGCTTGTCCACCCGGATCAGCTGGAGCTGGACCCGGTCCCGGGCCACCCGGACGGCGTTCGTGACCAGCTCGCTGACCAGCAGCACGACGGTGTCGCTGAGCGGCTCCAGGTGCCAGGCGGCCAGCTGGGCGCGGACCAGGGCGCGGGCCCGGCGGACCTCGCGGTGGTCGACGGTGAGGTCCCAGGTGGCGACCTCGCTCGGCGCGACCCCGTCGAAGCGGGCCACCAGCAGCGCCACGTCGTCCTTGCGGTCGTCCGAGTGCAGCCGGTCCAGCACCACGTCGCAGGCCTGCTCGGGGCTCTGCCGGGGGTCGATCAGGTTGCCGCAGAGCGCCGCCAGCCCGGCTCCTATGTCGCCGCCCCGGACCTCGACCAGGCCGTCGGTGCAGAGCACCAGCATCGAGCCGTCCGAGACGTCGATGGTCTTGGCGACGAACGGCACCCCGCCGACGCCGATCGGCGCGCCGGCCGGGATCTCCAGCAGCTCGCCGGAGCCGTCCGGGTGCACCAGGACCGGCGGGACGTGGCCGGCGCTGGCCAGCTCGCAGGTCCGGTTGATCGGGTCGTAGACCGCGTACAGGCAGGTGGCGAGGTGGTCGTCGCCGAGCTTGTGGGCCAGGTTGTCGAGGTGGCGCAGCAGCTGGCCGGGCGGCAGGTCGAGCGCGGCCAGGGTCTGCATCGCGGTGCGGAAGCGGCCCATCGCGGCGGCCGAGTGCAGGCCGTGGCCCATGACGTCGCCGACCACCAGGGCGACCCGGCTGCCCGGCAGCTGGATCGCGTCGAACCAGTCGCCGCCGACCTCGGCCCGGGAGTCGCCGGGCAGGTAGCGGTGGGCGATCTGGACGCCGGGGATCTGCGGCGGGCGGGTCGGGATCATCGACCGCTGGAGGGTGGTGGCGACCCGGGACTCGGCGCGGTGCAGCCGGGCGTTGTCCAGCGACAGCGCGGCCCGGGCGGCCAGCTCCTTGAGGGTGGCGGCGTCGCCCTCGTCGAAGGAGCCGCGGTCGGGCAGCCGGAGCAGCTTGAGGATGCCGAGCACGGTGCCGCGGGCGGAGAGCGGGACGACCAGCATCGAGCGGCCGGCGACCACGGATTCGAGTTCGGGGCCGCCGAGCGCGGCGGCGTAGTCGACGGCGACGTCCCGGGTGACCACCGGGACCAGCACCGGCTGGTTCAGCTGGAGGGCCATGCCGGGCGGGGTGCGGCGGGGCATGGCGACCAGCGAGCCCTCGGCGAGCACGTGGTCCCACTGGCCGGTCGACTCGTTGCAGGCCAGGGCGACCCGGCGGAGCATCGTGTCGTCGTCCGGGCGGGCGGCGGGCAGTTCGGCGTCCGAGATCAGGCCGTCGACGAGGTCGACGCAGGCGAAGTCGGCGACCCGGGGGACGAGCACCCGGCAGAGCTCGTGGGCGGTGAAGCCGAGGTCGAGGGTGGTGCCGACCTTGCCGCCGACCTCGTTGAGCAGGGCCAGCTGCTCGCCGGCGTGCCCGTTGGTCAGGAACGGGCCGAACCGGCCGGCCGGCTGCGCGGGGGCGGCGGACGGGACGGGGACGGGCACGGGGGCGGGGACGGTCGGCGGGGTGGCCGGCGCGGCCGGCTCGCCCGGGTGGAGCCGGTGCCCGTTGGCGGACGACTCGACGGCGGTCTGTCCGACCGGGCTCTGTCCGACGGCGGTCTGCTCGATGGTGGTGCCTCCTCTCGGCGGGGCCGGGACGGCCTTCGGCGCGCCGCCGGCCTGGGCGCCGGTCTGGGCGGCGGTGGCCGGTGTCGCGGCGGTGGCCGGTGCTCCGGCGGCCTCGCGCTGGCCGGGCAGCGGGCCGGCCGGGCGGCGGCCGGGCGCGGACTGCTCGGGCTGCGGCGGCGGACCCAGCCGGGCGGTGCGCTGCTGGGCGGTCGGGTAGCGGCGGCCGAGGCCGGCCGCGGCGTGCGCGGTGCCGGCCGCCGGGTCGGCCGGGAGCACCGGCACCACGGTGACCGGGTCCACCCGCAGGGCGGGCAGTCCGGCCCGGGCCAGGGCGGCCAGCAGCGGTTGGCGGCGCTCGGCGGAGCCGGGCAGCAGGGCGGCGAGCGGCTCGGGGACCGGCCGGCCGGGGGCGGTCAGCGCGGCGGAGAGCCGGTGGAAGCCGCCGCGGGCCCCGGGGGCGGCGGCGAACGGCAGCAGCCGCTCGCCGAGCGCCAGCCGGGAGCCGGCGGAGCGCAGCGGGCGGGCGTCGGCGGCCAGGGCGAGCAGCCCGCCGGCCGGGCCGTCCACCGGGTAGGCCCACCAGAGCACGTCGCGCAGGTGTTCCTCGCGGTCGACCACCGGCAGCTGGCCCGCCCAGGCGGCGCCGTCCGCGGTCAGGGCGGTGAGGGTGGCGAAGGCGTCCCGGCGGCGGCCGGCGGCCGGGAGCGCGGCTGGGCCGGGCACGCTGCGCGGTTCGGCGGCGGGCAGCAGTCCGTCGGCGGGGCGGTCGTGGACGACGTCCGCGCGGTGCCCGAACAGTTCCTCGGCGGTCCGGCTCCACTGGGCGACCCGCCCGTTCCGGTCGACCAGCACGAGGGCGAGCCGGACCAGGGCGACCACCCCTGACGGCTGGTCCCCCGGTGTGGTGCCGGGCCCCGGTTCGGTGCCCGTCGGACGCGGTGTGGAGTTGGGATCGTCCACCATGGATTCGGTCTGCTCCCGCCTGGCCGCCACGCCTGGAGGCGGCCGTCTCTTTGGAGGAAGGCACGCTGTGCGGATACCAGCGAAGCACGGACGGGCCGGGACTCGATAGCGAAACGGGGAGATTCCTCGGTATCAGTTGCGTGTCACGCGCCGTGCGCCCTTCCGCACTCCCCGTCCACCCCGCCGGAGGGGCGCGCGCGGGGGGTAGGGTCGCAGGACGGTACCGGTCGGGACCGGACGACACGGGACCACACGGAGGCGAGAGGTGAGCGCGCAGATCCCCGTCCGCTGGACGGATCCGGAGCAGCAGGAGCTGGAGGAGCGGGTCGCCGCCGCCGAACTCGCCTGGCTCACCATGGACGTCGACGTGCGGACCCTGCGGGTCGAGATCGACAACTTCGCGCTGATCCACCACCAGCTGCTCGGGCCGCTGTACGCCCGGCTGGACGAGCTGGACGCGCTGGTCGCGGAGGCCGTGGCGGCCCGCACCGGCGACCCGGAGGACCTCCGGCAGGCCCACGAGGCGCGCCGCCGGGTGGACGAGCTCCCCGACCTGGACGCGCTGTTCGACACCTTCCGGGAGCAGAGCGGAGCGGACGGGGAGGACGCCCCGCCGCCGCCCGCCGCGCCCGCCCGGGTGCGGCCCGGCCGGGACGCCCAGCGGGTCTACCGCGAGCTGGTCCGGCGCGCCCACCCGGACCTGTCCACCGACCCGGACGAGCAGGAGCGCCGGGCCGCGTTCCTGATCCGGGTCAACGAGGCCTACGCGTACGGCGACACCGCCGCGCTGGAGGCGCTGGCCACCGAGTGGTCCACCGCCCCCGAGGCGGCGCCCGCCCTCGACTCCCCCGACCGGCTCGGCTGGCTGCGCCGCCGGCTGGAGTGGCTGACCGGCCGGATCGGCGAGCTCGCCGCCGAGCAGGTCCGGCTGGAGCGGACCGCGATGGGCGAACTGCTCGCGCTCGCCCCGCAGGACCCGGACCAGCTGCTCGCCGAGCTGGCCGAGCAGCTGCTGGCCAAGGCCGCCGACCAGCAGGCCGAACTGGAACGGCTCCTCGGGACCGCCCCGGTGGGGGACAATGGCGGGGCCGACCACGACGCCCAGGAGAACCAGACGATGTTCGCGCAGATCCCCTCCATCGACGCCGCCTCCGTGCCCGCCGACGCCGCCCTGCTGGACGTCCGCGAGCAGGACGAGTGGGACGCCGGACACGTGGACGGCGCGCTGCACATCCCGATCGGCCAGGTCGTCGCCCGGATCGGTGAGCTGCCGGACGAGAAGCTGTACGTGCTCTGCCGGGTCGGCGGGCGCTCCGCGCAGGTCGTCCAGTACCTGGTGCAGAACGGCCGGGACGCGGTCAACGTCGACGGCGGGATGTTCGCCTGGGACGGCGCGGGCCGTCCGATGGTGGGCGGCGCCGGGCAGGACGCCTTCGTCCTGTAGGCCGTCCCGAGGCCGGTTCGTCCCGCGGCGGGGAGCCGGGCGGATCAGGGGGGTCCACCCGGTCCGGGAGTAGGGCAGGATGGGCGCGCGACCGGGCCGGCGCGGTGCCGGCCCCATCCGTCCCCGGGGGAGTTCATGGCCGAGAGCACGGACCCGCCGCCCGTCCGGCGGGCCTGGTCGGCGCCCGCGCGGGTCGTCCTGGGCGCCGCCGCCGTCCTGCTGACGGCGGCCACCGGGCTCTTCCTCGGCGCGGTCTTCCTGCACGTGGCGCCGGCCAACCCGCTCTCCCGGGAGTACCGGGAGCAGGTGGACGGGCTGATCTACCCGGAGTTCGAGCAGAACTGGAAGCTGTTCGCGCCCAACCCGCTGCAGCAGAACGTCGCGGTGGACGCCCGGGTGCGGACCGACGAGGGCGACGGCGCGACCCGGACCCACGACTGGGTCGGGCTGACCGCGCAGGACATCGCCGCGATCCGCGGCAACCCGGCGCCCGGCCACGCCGACCAGAACCTGCTCCGCCGGGCCTGGGACTTCTACGACGGCTCGCACAGCGCCCAGGACGAGTCGCTCACCAACCCGCGCGGGCGGCTCGCCGAGGACTACCTCAAGCGGATCGCGGTGCAGCGGATCGGCCGGAGCGTGGCCGGGCGGCCGGTGGTGGCGGTCGAGCTGCGGGTGACCAGCACGACCCTGGCCCCGCCGGAGTGGAGCGAGGAGGCGGCGCCGGCCGCGCCGAGGGTCCGCGAGCTGCCCTGGTGGCAGGTGCGGGACGAGGACCTGCGGGGGCTCGGGTGAACGAGGTCACGGCGAGGACGGAGACGGCCCCGGAGCCCGGGGAGCCGCTGTTCGACGGGATCCCCCGGCAGCCCGGTCCGGTGGACGAGGCCGCCCCGGCGCCGCGGCGGCCGGCCCCGGTCGAGTTCGCCGCCCGGGCGTTCGAGGCGTTCACCGGGCGGGTGCTCGGGCGCCACCAGGCGGCGACGGTGCGGATCGGCTTCGGGCTGGTCTGGCTGGCCCACCTGCTCCGGGAGTGGCCCAACCGGCGGCTGCTCTACGGCGACACCTCGCCCTGGTCGATGGAGCTCGCGGAGCGGCTGCTGGCCGACAACGGGGCGCTGACCGTGCTGCCCTGGTTCGGCGGGCGGCTCTGGTTCGAGCTGGTCTACCACCTCGCGGTGCTGGCGGCGCTGGCCGTGCTGCTCGGCTGGCGGACCCGGGCGAGCACGGTGCTGTTCCTGGTCACCGTGCTGTCGCTGCAGAACCGCAACGTCTTCCTGGGCGACGGCGGCGACAACATCGTCCACCTGATGGCCGTCTACCTGGTCTTCACCCGGTGCGCCGAGGTCTGGTCGCTGGACGCCCGGCGGGCCTCCTCCGGACGGACCGGGGTGCTGCTGTGGGCGCTGCTCGGGGCGGTGCTGCTGGTCTGTCAGCTGGGCGGCTTCGCCGGGACCAGCCTGGACTGGACCGCCGCGGCCTTCCCGTACCTCGGCTGGGCGCCGCTGTTCTGGGGGCTCTGGGCGGTGGCCGGACTCTGGTGGCTGGCCGGCCGGCTGGCAGCGGACGGCGAGCTGCGGGCGGTGCTGGACGCGCTGGCCACCATGCTGCACAACTGCGCGATGCTGGTGATCGCCACCGAGGTGGTGCTGATCTACGCGACGGCCGGCTGGTACAAGGTGCAGGGCTCGCGCTGGCAGGACGGCACCGCGCTGTACTACCCGCTGCACCTGGACTACTTCACGCCCTGGCCGGGGCTGTCCGGGCTGGTCGGCACGGCGCTGCTGCCGGTCTTCCTGATCTCCTACGGGACGGTGCTGCTCCAGGTGGCGTTCCCGTTCACGCTGGTCAACCGGCGGGTCAAGAACGCGCTGCTGGTGGTGATGATGGCCGAGCACGTGGGGATCGCGGTGCTGCTCGGGCTGCCGGTGTTCTCGCTGGCGATGATCGCGGCGGACGCGGTCTTCCTGCCGACCGGGGCGCTGCGCTGGGTCGGCCGGCAGGTCGGCGAGCGGGGTGCGCGGCTCGGGAGGCGGGTCGGGCGGATCCGGCCGGGACGGGCACCACTAAGCTGACCGGTATGTCCTGGTTCGCCGCCCTCCGAGACACCGCGCGGACCGGACTGACCGTCGACCGGGCGCTCACCGACCCCAAACGCGCGCTGCGCGGGGCGGTCGCCGTCGCCCTGGTGCTCTTCCCCACCCTCGCGCTCGGCGACGCCCGGCTCGCCACCTCGGCCGCGATGGGCGCCTTCATCGCCGGCACCGCCACCTTCCAGCGCAGCTTCCGCCCCCGCGCCACGCTCGCCGTCGCCGCCGGGATCGGGCTCGGCGTCAGCACCTTCCTCGGCTACCTCGCGGTCGGCGTGGCCGGCGCCTTCCCGGTGCTGCTCGCGGTCTGGGCGTTCGGGGCCGGGCTCGCCTGGGCGATCGGACCGACCGCCGGGGTGGTCGCCGCCAACACCCTCTCGGTGATGCTGATCGTCGTCCAACTGCCGGTCAGCCCGCTCACCGCGCTCGGCCACGGGCTGGTCTGCGCGCTCGGCGGCGCGGTCCAGGCGCTGGTCATCACGGTCTGGCCGATCGGCAGCTGGACCGCCCAGCGCGAGGCGCTCGCCGACACCTACGCCGAACTCGCCGACTACGCCCGCCGACTGCGCCAGGACCCGACCGCGCACGTCGACCCGGCGCCGTTCATGACGGCCCGGCACGCCGCCGCGCTCACCCCCTGGCAGGACCGGCACCGGCCGCCCGAACTGCGCGGCCTGCGCGGCCTCGCCGAACGGATCCGGCCGACCCTGGCCGCGATCGCCGACCCCAAGGTCGGCGCCCCCGAGGAGGGCCCGGAACGCGACCGGGCCCGCGAGGTGCTGGCCGCCGCCGCCGAGGCGATGGACGCGCTGGCCCGGGCCGTCCGCACCGGCGACCCGGTCCAGCTGCCCCGCTCCGGTCCGGCCTTCACCCTGGTCGCCCGGACCGAGGGCGCGGAGCTGCGCGGCGCCGCCCGCCGGGCCGCGCGCCGGCTGGCCGGGCTGCTCCGCAAGGCCGCCGACGCCCTCGACCGGAGCTCCGAGGACACCATCGACATCCCCGTCGTCCAGGCCGGCGGGGCGCTGCGCAAGCCGCCGCTGTTCCGGATGCTGCCGACCGCGCTGCGGGCGGTGCGGCGGCAGGTCCGGCCGCGCTCGGCGATCTTCCAGCACGCCGTCCGGCTGACCGGCGTGGTCACCGCCGCCTATGTGTTGGCCCGGCTGGCCGGCTTCGAGCACGGCTACTGGGCGCCGATGACCGCCGCGATGGTGATGCGGCCCGACTTCGCGCAGACCTACAGCCGCGGCGTGGCCCGGCTGGCCGGCACCGTGGTCGGGGTGGCCGCCTCCACCCTGGTGGTGCAGCTGGCCAGACCCGGCGAGTGGGTGCTGGCCGCCCTCGCGGTGCTCTCCATCGCCTGCGTCTACCTCGCCTTCCGCACCGGCTACGCGGTGGTCACCGCCTGCATCTCCTCCTACGTGGTCTTCCTGCTCGGCCTCCAGGAAGGGGACCCGCTGGTCACCGCCGTCGAACGGGTCGGGCTGACGCTGCTCGGCGGCTCGGTCGCGCTGCTCGTCTACGCGCTCTTCCCGACCTGGCAGACCGCCCGGCTCGGCGAACGGCTGGCCGAGTGGCTGGCCGCCGCCGGGCGGTACGCGGCCGAGGTGCTCGCCGTCTACGAGCGCCCTGCGGCGCCGCGCGGCCGGGCCGTCCGGGCGGCCCTGCTGGACTCCCGGGAGGCCCGCTCCGAACTGCTCCAGGCGATCCAGCGGGCCGACGCCGAACCCGGCCGGCACGCCTCCGGACTGCCCGCGGTGAGCCGCCGCCAGCTGGACCGGGCCCGGGCCGCGGTCGGCCACCTCGGCCGGGTCGGGGTGCTGCTGGAGGCCCACCTGCCCGCCGCCGACGCCGACCCGGTGCCGGGGGCGGCGGAGTTCGCCGAGGAGCTGCGGCTGGCCACGGCGCTGGCGGCGGCCGCGCTGCTGACCGGGCAGCCGGTCGAGTTCGGCGAGGTCCGGGCGGCGCAGGAGCGGCTGGAACGGCAGCTCGCGCAGGCCCCGGCCGGGGTGCAGCGGGACGTCGTGCGGGCCGGCAGCCGGATGCTGCTCCAGGCGCTCAAGGACCTCGAACGCGCCCTGCGCGGCGGCGGCACGGCGGCCGGCCCCGAGCGGCGGGAGCCGGGGCCCGAGCCGGCGCCGGAGCCGACCGGGCGCCGAGGCCGGTGATCCCGGCCGCCGCACGGGTGGCAGAGTGGGCGGCGTGAACGAGGAACTGCTGCGCGCCTGGCGGACCGGCGCCGAGGAGCCGGGGACGGTCCTGCTGGACGGGTTCCACCCGCTGAAGCACGCGCTGCGCTTCGACGGCGCCGTCCGGCAGGTGCTGACCGCCGACCGGGCCGCGCTGCTCGCGCTCGCCGCCGAACTGGCCCCCGACGTCTCCCCCGCGCTGGCCGCACTGGCCGTCGAGCTGCCGGAGAGCGCGCTGCGCACGCTCGCCCCCCGGCTCCACCCGACCGGCGTGATCGCGCTGGCCCTCCGGCCCACCCCGGCGGCCAACCGCGCCGCCCTCGCCCGGCGGCCCCGGCCGGCGCCGGTCGTCCTGCTGGAGAACCCGCGCAACCTCGGCAACGTCGGCGCGGTGATCCGGCTGGCGGCCGGCTTCGGCGCGGCCGGCGTGGTCACCACCGGCGAGCTCGACCCCTGGCACCCGGCGGTGCTGCGGGGCAGCGCCGGCCTGCACTTCGCCACCGCCGTCGAGCGGCTGACCCTGCCGGAGCTGCCGCCCGGCCCGCTGTACGTACTGGACCCGGAGGGCGCGGACATCCGGGCGACGGACTTCCCGGACGACGCGGTGCTCGCCTTCGGCACCGAACGGCACGGCGTCTCGGCGGAGCTGAAGGCGCGCGCCGACGAGCTGGTCGCGGTGCCGATGCGGCCCGGCGTCTCCAGCTTCAACCTGGCGACCAGCGTGGCGATGGGCCTCTTCCACTGGATGTCCGGCCGCCCGCCCGGGGCACCGCTCCCGGGCGGGGTCGACGGCCTCTCCTAGGAGAACAGCCGCCGCCAGGTGTCCGGGCCGGGGTAGCCGTCGGCCTCCGCGCCGCGCCAGCCCTGGGCCTGCTGGAAGGCCTGCACGTTGCGCCGGTCGGACTCCGTCCAGCGCGGGCCCGGACCCGTGGTGTAGTACCGGCCGTAGCCCTTGCGGACCAGCTGCTCGCCGAGCTGCCGGACGGCCTCGTCGACCGCCCCCGGGGCGAACCGGGCCACGCCGGGGAACGGCGGGACGACGGTCGGCGGGGGCGGCGGCAGCGGGCCGCCGCCGTCGATGTTCCGGCCCTTGCCGTTGACCAGGTAGTCCCAGGTGTCCTTGCCCGGGATGCCGTCCGCCTCGGCGCCGCGCCAGCCCTGCGCGAGCTGGAACGCCTCGGTGGCCCGCCGGTCCGACTCGCTCCAGCGCGGGCCCGGCCCCTCGTCGTAGAACCGGCCGCCGCCGCGCTGCACCAGCAGCTGGCCGAGCTTGGTGACGTACGCGTTGTTCGCGCCCGGGCCGAACTTGTCGGCGCCCGGGAAGGCCGTCGCGGAGGTGCCGTCGTTGCTGCCGCCGCCGGTGGAGAGCCCCTTGTAGCGGTACGGGACGTACGAGGCCGAGTTGTTCCAGTAGGCGTACGGGGTGGCGCGCTTGGTGGTGTTCGGGGAGGTCTGCTCGTACGCCAGGTAGCGGGTGCGGCCGGAGTCCGTCCAGCCGCCGAACACGGTGACGTGCGAACCGGACTGCGGACTGGCCGGGTTGTTGTGGACCAGGATGTCGCCGGGCTGGAGCTCGGCCCGGGTGATCCGCTCGGCGAAGTCCGGCAGGGTCCAGGTGGTCTGGTTGCTGCCCAGCCCCCAGGCCATCGAGACGAAGCCGGAGCAGTCCTGGCGGTAGCCGTCGGACCAGTACCGGCCCATGCTGTACGGGACCTTCTGGTCGACCCAGCGCTGCGCCCGCTCGATGATCTGCGCCCGGGTGACCGGCTGGGCGGCGGCCCGCGGGGAGGCGAGGCCCCGGGCGGACGGGGCGCCGGACGGGGTGCCGTAGAGGTCGCCGACCTCGCCCTGCGGGGTGGCCGAGCGGGTGCTGCCGGTGCCGCCGGGGGCCGGGGTCGGCGTCGGGGTCGGGGCTGCGACGGCCGTGACCGCGCCGGTCGCGCCGCCGCCGAGGGCGGTGCCGACGGCGGCCACCAGCACGGCGGCCCGGCGGCGGACGCTGCGGCTCTCCGGTGCGGAGCGCAGCCGGGCGCGGCGACGGGCGTTGCAGCCCCCGCATATGCAGTCGTCGTCCGGTTCGACCTCGTCGAACCGGAGCAGCGGGGTGGGGTGGTCGGTGGGAGTCATGCTCCGCCTCTTTTTTCTCCTGGTGGGGGACGGCCGGGCCGCTGACGGCCCGACAGCACGCTCCTTCCCAGGGCATCAGCGCGTGTTATCGGGACCAAAGTCCCAAAGCGGACGCCTGGTCGGCACGGCGGACTGCGCCGGTCGGGTGACGACCGTTCGGCGCCCGGGCGTGGCGCGGCGTGGCGGGAGGCGGTAGGGCCGGCGGTGGAGGAGGCCCGCCCCGTGCGGGCCGAAGGCCTCCCGCCCCGAGCCGAAGGGGCGCGCCGGTGCCGAAAGGGAGAAGCGAGGGAGCGACGTAGGAGCGAGGGAGCGCCGACCGTCGGCGCCGGGTCAGAGCGCTCCGGAGGCGAGCGGGCGACTAGCCGGGTTGGCGGGTGAGTATTCGGGGTCGGTCCAGGTGAGGGGGGTGGCGTCGGCGAGTTCGACGACGCCGGTGACGGTCAGGTCGACCACCCGCTCGGCGCCGGGCAGGCCGGCCGCGGCCGGGTCGGACCAGTCGGTCCGGGCCTCGCCGGTGACCAGCAGCGCGCCGCCGGTCTCCCAGTCCGGGACGAGCAGACCGGCCCGCGGGTCGAGCTCCAGGTTGCCCAGGGTCATGAACATGCTGTTGCCGGCGTAGTCGGGCCAGCGCAGCCGGTCCGGCCCGAGGACCCGGAGGAAGCCCGGGTTGCCGCCCCGGTGCGAGGCGTCCACCCGGCCGTCCGGCCCGGCGGTGGCGACGAAGAAGGTGTCGGCGGTGCTCATCAGCAGCTGCTGGACGGTGCTCAGCGCGGAGCCGGTGGCCACCCGGCGCGGGGGGCCGGCCGCCGGGCGGTCCACCGGGCTGCGGCGCTGGATGTACTTCGGGCAGTTCGCGTAGACCTGGTCGGCGGCGATCACCAGGCCGCCCCGGCCGTCCGGGACGGCGCGGCCGTTGACCCGCATCCGGCGCCGGGCCGCCGGGTCCAGCGCGATGGTGCCGACCTCGGCGGGGCCGGCCAGGGCGGCGGCCAGCGGGTCGGCTTCCGCCGGGCGGGCGGCCACCGCCAGGGTCCGTTCGTCGGCGGCCCGCAGGAAGCCGGCCGGGCCGCTGAGCTGGGTGGCCCAGAGCCGGCCGGCGGCGTCGGCGGCGCCGACCACCAGGACCCGCCGTTCGGTGAGGAAGCGGGCGGCCACGGCCGGGATGGTGCTGCCGACGGCGCGTCCGGAGTGGTCGGCCCGGTCCAGCCGGCCGGCCCGGGACTGCACGGCCCGTTCGCCGGGGTGGTAGGGCGTGTCGGTGGTGGTCATCGCGGCGGCCTTCCTGCGCGGGGCCCCGGGGTCCTAGAAGAACCCGCAGGTCGGGGCGGACTTGCTGGGGGCCTCGGCGCCGGTCTCGTCGACGCCGGCCGGGGTGTAGATCTCCAGCCGGACGCCGTCCGGGTCGGTGAAGAAGATCCCGCCGGAGGCCGCGCCCTCGCCGTGCGGGACGACGCCGTCGTAGGCGAACTCGGCGCCCAGTTCGCGCAGCAGCGCCTCGGCGGCGCGGACCTCGTCGAGCGTGTCGACCTGGAACGAGAGGTGGTGCAGGCCGGGGGCGGCGGTGGCGAAGCGGCCCTCGCTCTGCTGCCAGAGGGTGAGGACCAGGCGGCCGTCCCGGCCGAGGAAGGCGAAGCGGTGCTCGGCGTCGGTGCCCTCGCGGACCGGCTCCAGGCCGAGGACGCGCCGGTAGAAGGCGGTCGAGCGGGCGAGGTCGGTGACGTTCAGACCCACGTGGCCGGTCTGGAGGGTGCTGCTGATGGTGCCGGACATGCCTGATCACTCCCGTGGTCAGGGCGCCTCGGGGCGCCGCTGGCTAACCGTTAAACATGACAGTAGTGGTTAGCCAGGGGAGGGTCAACCGGTACTTGCCGGTTTAGTGGTTAGGTTGTGCGGGCATGTCTCTGCCATGACAAGAGTGCGGACGGGACCGACCGGGGCAGGGGCGCGCGGGCGCCGGGCCGCGGTGCGGCTACTCCCACTCCCAGCGGACGCCGATGTGGCCGGGCTGCTGGTCGGGGGCGAGGACGTGGGCGGAGGCCGAGGCGCCGATCCAGAGCTGCTCGCGGCGGCGGTCGACGTCCGCGCCCGGGTCGCGGTCGTAGCGCTCGCAGTGCGCCGGCACGGTGGCCGGGTCGAAGTGCACCTGCAGCACGTACTCGCGCACCGGCGTGGCGAACCGGCGGCTGTACTCCGTCGTCTCGGCGCCGCCGGACGGGATCTCCACCTCGTACTCGAAGACGGTGCTGTCGCCGAGGCCCAGCGGGCGGTCCAGCATCACCTCGCCGACGATCAGCCCGGTGTCCGGGCGGCGCCGGACCCGGCCGAGCCGGCCGTGCCGGACCCCGGTGATCTCCGGGCAGCCGGTGGCCTCCTCGTCGGCCTTGTGCACCACCAGGCAGCGGGTCACCCCGGCCACCGTCGCCCGGACCACCTGGCGCATCCGCAGCAGGTTGCCGCGGCGCTCGGCGTCCACGTAGTACGAGTCGTGGATCGACAGCCGCTCCAGTTCGCCGGCCGGCGGCGCGTCCAGTTCGGCGAAGACGTCGGCGATCTCCTGCTCGCCCGGCCAGACCTCCTCCAGCCGCAGGTGGCTGGTGCCGGCGTTGGCCGCCCAGCGGCCGCGCGGGCGGGGCGGGCCGAGCAGCGAGGACAGCGTGGAGTGCGGCAGGCCGAGCAGTTCCTCCAGCAGGTGCACGGCGCGCAGCGAACTGGCCCGCTCGGGCTGGCTGCGGCCGCGCCGCCAGTAACTCAGCGTCGTCACACTGACCCTGACGCCCCGTTGGGCGAGCGCGGCCCGGATCCGGTCCAGGCTGAGCCCGCTGGCCTCGATGGCCAGGTGCAGGGTGTCGGCGAAGCCGCCGGTGGGGCTGGGGCGGCCGGCCGTCGGAGCGGGGGACAGCGGCGGAGCCGGCGGCCTGGGTGCGGGTGCGGGCGCGCCGGGGCGCGGGCCGACCAGTCGGAGCCGGGCGTCCTGGGGGTGTTGTGAGGCCATGCGGGTACCCTCCCCACCGAGCGGGTTCGGCAGACCCGTCGTGGCGCCGGAACGCGCCGTCAACGGCCTCGCCGAGCTGTGGGGAACCCTATGCACGGTCGAGAGGCTACGTCATCAGTCCTGCGTATGACAGTGGTCACGAGGGCCGGACCGCAGGGTTAGCGATCTTGAAACAGTACGGAAACATACGGTCCCGGCGGCGTCCGGGACCGGGCGAGAGCGAGGGATGGCCGATGACGGACCGGAAAGCAGACCCGCGGGATCCGCGCCCGCTGACCGGCGAGCCGCTCGCGCTCGACCTGTTGAACACCCGCTGGGCGGGCACGCCCGTCAACGACCTGCTGGACCGGCCGGACGGCTTCGCGATCTGGCTCTCCTCCGCCGGGCTCGCCGAGCGGTGCCGGGCCGAGGAGGCCGGGCTGGCCGCCGTCCGGGAGGCCCGGACGGCGCTCGCGGCGGCGGTCCGGGACCTGGACGAGCACGGTGCGATCGGGGCGGCGGCCGCCGCCGGGCTGAACGAGGTGCTCAAGCGCGGGCGGCTGCGGCGGGAGCTCGGCCCGCAGGGCCCGGCGGAGCACGTCGAGGTGGACGGGCCGCAGTGGCTGGCCGCCTGGCTGGCCGCGGACGACTTCCTGGGGCTGCTGGGGCAGGGCGCGCACCGGATCAAGAAGTGTGCGCACGAGGCCTGCATCCTGCACTTCTTCGACACCTCGCAGAACGGCCGGCGGCGCTGGTGCTCGATGGCGGTCTGCGGGAACCGGGCGAAGGCGGCGCGGCACTACGAGAAGGCGCGGGGGTAGGGCCCGCGCCTTCTCGTGCCCCGCCCCGAGCCGAAGGGGCGCGCCGGTGCCGAAAGGGAGAAGGGCCAAGCCGCCGACGGAGGAGGTGGTGCAGTGCCCGCCGACCGTCGGCGCCGGGTCAGAGCGCCCCGGAGGCGAGCGGGCGAGTCACAGCCTCGCCCAGCCAGTGGGTGAGCGCCTCGCGCAGCTCGCGGTCGCCCGGGTCGACGGCGGCCCAGGCGGCGTAGCCGTCGGGGCGGATCAGCAGCACGGTGTCGCGCAGCTTGCCGTGCGGGTCGGCCGGAGCGGCGGTGACCAGCCGGTCCGCCCACGGGTCGGCGGCCGCCACCTCGTCATTGCTGACCAGCACGAACTTCCCGGCCCGCAGCGCCTCGTAGAGCCGCTCGGGGGCGGCCGGCCCGCCCTCGCGGGGCGGCTCCAGGCCGGTCAGCCGCAGGTCCGGGACGCGCTTGCCGGCCAGCGGGTGGGCGTCCTTGGCGGCCGGGTAGGCGATGCCGATGCCGGAGACGGTGCGGGCGCCGCGCTCGGCGACCACGTCGAGGTGCTCGGCGATCGAGGCGAGCGCCCCGCGCAGCGCCCGGGTGGCGGCGGACTGGGCGAGGGCGAGCCGGATCAGCGCGCCGGAGGTGCGCAGCACCGACTTGCCGACCGGGTGCCGCTCGGTCTGGTAGGTGTCGAGAAGCGCGTCGGTGGCCCGGCCGCGGACGGCGGCGGCGAGCTTCCAGGACAGGTTGGCGGCGTCCTGCAGGCCGGTGTTCATGCCCTGGCCGCCGGCCGGGGAGTGGCAGTGGGCCGCGTCGCCGGCCAGGAAGACGCGCCCGGAGCGGTAGTTGGGGACCTGCCGCTCGTCGCTGTGGAAGGTGGAGCTCCAGCGGACGTCGTGCAGTCCGTAGTCCTCGCCGAGGGTGTCGCGGGCGATGTCGGCGATCCGGTCGAGCGGCGCCGGGGCGCCGTCGGGGAACTCGCCGGTGCGGTCCCAGGCGATGACCCGGTACCAGCCGTCGCCGAACGGCACCAGGAAGGCGAAGCCGTGCTCGTTGGCGGCGGCGGTGATCGCCTGGTCGGGCTCGCGCTCCAGCCGGACGTCGGCCAGCAGCACCGAGTTGACCACCGACTCGCCGGGGAACGGCAGGCCGAGCAGGTCGCGGACGGTGGAGTGGACGCCGTCCGCGCCGACCGCGTAGCGGGCCCGGTGGCTGACGGTGGCGCCGTCCTCGACGGTGTCCACGGTGACGCCCTCGGCGTCCTGGCGCAGCGCGACCACCTCGGCGCCGCGCCGCACGGTGGCGCCGGCCTTCACCGCGCGGTCGTGCAGCAGGCGCTCGGTCTGGTACTGCGGGGTGATCAGGACGAACGGGAAGCGGCTGGGGAGCTCGGCGAGGTCGACCCGGAGCCGGTTGAAGATCCGCAGCGAGGTGAGCGGGCGGCCGGTGGCGATCAGCTCGTCGGCGAGGCCGCGGGCGTCGAGGAGTTCGAGGGTGCGGGCGTGCACGGCGAAGGCCCGGGTGAGGTTGGACTCGGCGCCGCGCTTCTCCAGGACGGTGACGCTCAGGCCGGCGGCGGCGAGGTCGCCGGCCAGCAGCAGGCCGGTCGGTCCGGCGCCGACGATCAGGACGTCGGTGACGGTCTGCGTCTCGCTCATGTGTCAGCTCCCGGTGTGCGAACAGAGGTTGGACGCCGCGTTCGGCGTGCTCCCGGCCTCCATCATCGCTGCCCGGGGGGCTGAGTGTGAATCTCCGGGCCCGACGGGTGCCGGGCCCGGAGGTTCACGACCGCTCAGCTGTGCCGGCGGATCTCCACGGTGCGGAACCGGTTGGCGACGAACGCGCCGTCGCAGTAGGCGGAGTTGGCGGCCGGATTGGCGCCGGTGCCGTGCAGGTCGGAGAAGGCGGCGGTCTGGTTGGCGTACACCCCGCCGGTGAGGTTGAGCGAGAGCGAGACGCCGGCGTCGAGGGCGGCCTCGACCAGGGCGGCCTCGACCTCGGGGGCGGTGGTGTAGCCGGAGGCGGTCATCGCGCCCTGGGTGCGGACGGTGTCGCGCAGCAGCTCGACCGCGGCGGCGGTGTTCTCGACCGCGACGGCGAAGGAGACCGGGCCGAAGCACTCGCTGCGGAAGACCGCGCGGTCGTCCGGCTTGTCGGCGTCCAGCTTGACCAGCGCGGGGGTGCGGACGGTCGCGCCGGGGAACTCGGCGGACTCCACCGCGCGCGGGGCGAGGGCGAGCTCGCCGTACTCGCCGCCGGCCGCGGCGGCCGTGCGCTGGAGCACGCCGGGGTTGACCACGGCGCCGAGGATCGCGGCGGCGCGGGCGTCGTCGGAGAGCAGGCCCTCGATGGCGGTGGCGAGGTCGCGCACCACCTCGTCGTAGGACTTGGCGCCCTGGTCGGTGTCGATGCCGGTGCGCGGGATCAGCAGGTTCTGCGGGGTGGTGCACATCTGGCCGCTGTACAGCGAGAGCGAGAAGGCCAGGTTGGCCAGCATGCCCTTGTAGTCGGCGGTGGAGTCGACGACGACGGTGTTGACGCCGGCCTTCTCGGTGTAGACCTCGGCCTGCCGGGCGTTCTCCTCCAGCCAGTCGCCGAAGGCGGTGGAGCCGGTGTAGTCGATCAGCCTGACCTCGGGGCGGACCGCGAGCGTCTTGGCGACGGTGCCGCCCTCGTGCTCGGCGGCCAGGCAGACCAGGTTGGGGTCGAAGCCGGCCTCGGCGAGCACCTCGCGGGCGATCCGGACGGTCAGCGCCAGCGGCAGGACGGCCCGCGGGTGCGGTTTGACCAGCACCGGGTTGCCGGTGGCGAGGGAGGCGAACAGGCCGGGGTAGCCGTTCCAGGTGGGGAAGGTGTTGCAGCCGATCAGCAGCGCCAGGCCGCGCGGGACGACGGTGAACTCCTTGGTCATCACCAGCGGGTCGCGCTTGCCCTGCGGCTTGGTCCAGCCGGCGCTCTCCGGCAGCCGGGTCTGCTCGGCGTACGCGTAGGCGACGGCCTCCAGGCCGCGGTCCTGGGCGTGCGGGCCGCCGGCCTGGAAGGCCATCGCGTAGGCCTGGCCGGTGGTGTGCATGACGGCGTTGGCGAACTCGTGCGAGCGCGCGTTGATCCGGCCCAGGATCTCCAGGCAGAGGGCGGCGCGGACCAGCGGACCGGCCGCGGCCCAGGCCGGCCGGGCCTCGCCCAGCGCGGCGATCAGGGTGTCCGGCCCGGCGTGCGGGTAGCCGATGCCCAGCTCGATGCCGTACGGGGAGACCTCGCCGCCGACCAGGTCGCCGTCGGCCGGGTGGCCGGGCAGCTCGAACGGCCGGTTCAGCAGCGACTCGAAGGCGGCCTTGCCGTCCGCGGCGGCGCTCTCGCCGTAGGCCTTCGGGAACTCGGGGTAGGGCGACCAGTAGTCGCGCTTGGCGGCGGCGTCGACGGCGGCCCGCAGGGTGTCCTGGTGGCGTGCGACGAGCTCGGCGACGAGAGGGTGGGTGACCGCTGCGGACATGGTGTGCGCTCCTCAGAGGGGAGGACGGGACACGTCACAGAGTAACCGAACGATCGGTCGGCTCAAGAGGGCAAATCGGAACGGAACCGTGGAAGCACGTGGGGGCGCGTCCGGATCGGACGCGCCCCCACGGTGACCGGGTCACCGGCCGTTACGGGATGCCCAGCTCGAAGATCACGTACCCGCTGTACCAGCCGGAGGCGAGCGCCCCCGTCCCGAGCACCGCCGCCAGCACCGGCCAGCTCAGCTTCCGCATCGCCACCGCGAGCGCGATGAGCAGCGGGAACGCCGGCAGCAGGTAGCGCGAGGTGTTGCCGAAGATGCCCAGGCTGCCGAGCACCGAGACGATCGTGGCCAGGGTGTACGCGGTCAGCACCAGCGGCGGCCGCAGCCGGACCAGCAGCACGATCAGCACCGGCAGGCTGAACACGATCAGCGTCGCCAGCATGTCCGCCGTTTGGTACGCGAACGGGTAGTCGTTGCGGCCCAGCAGGATCCCGCGGATCGCGTTCCAGGTGCCCTGGCCCCAGTCGAAGTAGTGCAGCCAGGCGTCCCGCTGGAGCGAGAAGTAGCCGCCCCACTCGCCGGTCCGCCAGCCCACCCAGCCGACGTAGCCGAGCAGCCCGAGCGGGGCCAGCAGCATCGCGGCCAGCGGACGCAGCACCCCGCTCTCCCGCCGGTACAGCTCCACCAGGGCGGCCAGTCCGACCGCGCCGATCAGCGCCGCCGAGGTCGGCCGGTTGAGGCCCGCGACCAGGGTCAGCACGCCCGCCGCGACCCACTGCTTGGTCATCACGCAGTAGCAGGACCAGGCGGCCAGCGCGATGAACAGCGAGTCCGAGTAGAGCGCCCACTCGGCGCCCGAGCCCGGGGCGATCGCCCACAGCCCGGCCGCGATCACGCCCGCGCGCGGCCCGGCCATCCGGTCCACCACCGCGTAGATGCCGGCCGCCGCGAACAGCGAGGCCAGCACCGAGACCAGCATCCCGGCCCCGTACAGGCCGAGGCCGGTGCCGTCCGAGACCAGCCGCATCAGGCCCGGGTAGAGCGGGAAGAACGCGGCCGAGTTCTGCTCGATGGTGAAGCCGGGCGAGCCGCCCGGGACCGGCACCAGCGCCGGGTGGTAGCCGAACTGGGCGACCTGCTGGTACCACCAGCCGTCCCAGCTGGCCAGCACGTCCCAGGGGTTGGCGCCGCCGCCGAACCGCGGGTGCTTCTTGAGGTAGTCCCCGGAGAAGGAGAGCAGCTTCATGAAGACCGTGAAGCCGACCAGCTTCAGGACGGCGTAGCACCACACGGCCGGGCCGAAGCGCAGCACCAGCCCGCGGGCGCGCTCGCGCCAGTCGGCGCCGGGCTCGGTCGCCGACTCCTCGCTGCGCTGCTCGGGCACGTCGGAGGCGACGGCTGGTATTGCAGTCATCGGTGTGGACCCCACCCTGCTCTGCCGTGGACGGATCGTCCGCCGAGTCTAGGGCGTGGGGTGCGGGTTTGGTGTGGACCAAGGGGCCGGTTTGGTGTGGACCGAGGGGCCGGGCCGGTGCGGACCGAGGCCACCCGGGCGTCCCGTCGGCACGGTGGGCGGGGATACTCGGGGGATGGCCGATCACACCACGCGCACCGCCTACACCGTGGAGTCCCTGCTCGCGGTGACCGTCGACGTCTTCAACGAGCGGGGCTACGACGGCACCTCGATGGAGGACCTGTCGCGCGCGGCCGGCATCTCCAAGTCGTCGATCTACCACCACGTGCGCGGCAAGGAGGAGCTGCTCCGGCTGGCCGTCGGGCGGGCGCTGGACGGGCTGTTCGGGATCCTGGCCGAGCCGGCCGCGGTCTCCGGTCCGGCGGTGGAGCGGCTGGAGCACGTGGTGCGGCGGACCGCCGAGGTGCTGCTGGCGGAGCTGCCGTACGTCACCCTGCTGCTGCGGGTGCGCGGCAACACGGCCACCGAGCAGTGGGCGCTGGAGCGCCGCCGGGAGTTCGACCACCAGGTGGCGGAGCTGCTGCGGGCCGCCGTCGCGGACGGTTCGCTGCGCGCGGACGTCGAGCCGCGGCTCGCCACCCGGCTGCTCTTCGGCATGATCAACTCGATCGTGGAGTGGTACCGGCCCGGCCTCAAGGCCGCCGACGGCGTCGCGGACGCGGTGGTCCACCTGGCCTTCGACGGCCTGCGGGCGCGCTAGCCGGGGGCCGTTCGTCAGCGGGCCCTTCGCCAGGGAGCCGTTCGTCAGGGAGTCGTTCGTCAGGGGGCGGGGTCCGGGGGGACCTGGTCGGTCTCCTCGAAGACCAGCATCGTCCGGGTGCCGAGCACCTGGGGGATGGACTGGATGCGGTTGAGCACCAGCTCCCGCAAGGCGTGGTTGTCGGCGGTGTGCACGAGCAGCAACACGTCGTAGTCGCCGCCGACCAGCGCGATGTGCGCGACCCCGGGCAGGGCCAGCAGCTGCTCCCGCACCGTCCGCCAGGAGTTCTGCACGATTTTCAGGGTGATGTACGCGGACGCGCCCTGACCTGCGCGTTCGTGGTCCACCCGGGCGGTGAAGCCGCGGATGACGCCGTCCTCGACCATCCTGGAGATCCGGGCGTAGGCGTTCGCCCGGGACACGTGCACCCGCTCGGCCACCGAGCGGATCGAGGCGCGACCGTCCTGTTGCAGCAGCCGCAGGATCGCCCGGTCGACCCGGTCGAGTCTGGACGTCTGTTCAGCCGACATGACCCCCCACCCTCAGCGATTGGACGCACTGCCACCAGTCGACCGCCACCCGGGCCGATTGTCCACCACCTTCGCACGCTTCTGGTCAAGATGAACAGACGACCGAACAATCGGTAGGGAGCCCCCGCCACCCCTGGAGGTGCCCCGAGATGACCGTTCTCGACCACAGACACCACACGGCCGTGCCCGGTTGGCTGCCCGGCGCCACCGCCCCCCGCACCGACCCGGCCCCGCTGCTCCCGGACTCCGCTCCCGTCCGCGTGCTCGGAACCCCCGCGCTGGAGAAGCACGACCCCGCGCTGCTCCGCGAGCTGTACCGCCGCCTGGTGGTCGGCCGCCGCTACAACCAGCAGGCCACCACCCTCACCAAGCAGGGCCGGCTCGCCGTCTACCCGGCCTCCACCGGCCAGGAGGCCTGCCAGGTCGCCGCCGCGCTGGTGCTCGGCGAGCGCGACTGGCTCTTCCCCAGCTACCGCGACACCCTCGCGGTCGTCTCCCGCGGCGTCGACCCGCTGGAGGCGCTCACCCTGCTGCGCGGCAACGCCCACACCGGCTACGACCCGCGCGCCACCCGCACCGCCCCGCTCTGCACCCCGCTGGCCACCCAGGCCCCGCACGCCGTCGGGCTGGCGCACGCCGCCCGGCTGAGCGGCGAGCCGGTGGTCGCGCTGGCCATGCTCGGCGACGGCGGCACCAGCGAGGGCGACTTCCACGAGGCGCTGAACTTCGCCGCCGTGCTGCAGGCGCCGGTGGTCTTCCTGGTCCAGAACAACGGGTACGCGATCTCCGTCCCGCTGAGCGCCCAGTCCGCCGCCCCGAGCCTGGCCCACAAGGCCGTCGGCTACGGGATGGCCGGCCGGCTGGTCGACGGCAACGACGCGCCCGCCGTGCACGGGGTGCTGGCCGAGGCGGTCGAGCGGGCCCGCACCGGCGGCGGCCCGACCCTGGTCGAGGCCCTCACCTACCGGGTCGAGGCGCACACCAACGCCGACGACGCCACCCGCTACCGGACCGAGGCCGAGGTGACCGCCTGGCGGGAGCACGACCCGATCCTGCTGATGGAGCGGGCGCTGCGCGGGCTCGGCGTGCTGGACGACGCCCTCGTCCGGGAGGCCGCCGAGGAGGCGGAGGCGCTGGCGGCGCGGATGCGCGCCGAGTTCCACGCCGACCCGGAGCTCGACCCGATGTCCCTGTTCGCCCATGTGTACGCCGAGCCGACGCCGCAACTGCGCGAGCAGGCGGCGCGGCTGGCCGAGGAACTGGCCGCCGAGGCCGAGGTGCAGCACTGATGACCACGGCCGTTTCGCCCGCCACCGGGCACCGCACCGCCAGCATGGCGCAGGCGCTCAACGCCGCGCTGCGCGACAGCATGCGCGAGGACCCGACCGTGCACCTGCTCGGCGAGGACGTCGGCGCGCTCGGCGGCGTCTTCCGGATCACCGACGGCCTGACCGCCGAGTTCGGCCCGGACCGCTGCCTGGACACCCCGCTGGCCGAGGCGGGCATCCTCGGCACCGCCATCGGCATGGCCATGTACGGGCTGCGGCCGGTGGTCGAGATGCAGTTCGACGCCTTCGCCTACCCGGCGCTGGAGCAGCTGTTCTCGCACGTCGCCAAGATGCGCAACCGCACCGCCGGCCGGCTGCCGCTGCCGATCACCGTCAGGGTCCCGTACGGTGGCGGCATCGGCGGCGTCGAGCACCACAGCGACGCCTCCGAGGCGTACTACACCGCCACCCCCGGCCTGCACGTGGTCACCCCGGCGACGGTGGCCGACGCGTACGGGCTGCTGCGCGCCTCGATCGCCTCGGACGACCCGGTGGTCTTCCTGGAGCCCAAGCGGATGTACTGGGGCAAGGACGGGTTCGACCCGGCCGCGCCGGTCGAGCCGATCGGCAAGGCCGTGCTCCGGCGGACCGGCACCTCCGCGGTGCTGATCACCTACGGCCCCTCGCTGCCGGTCTGCCTGGAGGCGGCCGAGGTGGCGAAGGCCGAGGGCTGGGACCTCGCCGTGCTGGACCTGCGCACCCTGGTGCCGTTCGACGACGAGACGGTCTGCCGGGTGGTGCGCTCGCTCGGCCGGGCCGTGGTGGTGCACGAGGCGAGCGGCTTCGGCGGCACCGGCGCGGAGATCGCCGCCCGGGTCACCGAGCGCTGCTTCCACCACCTGGCCGCGCCCGTGCTGCGGGTCACCGGCTTCGACATCCCGTACCCGCCGCCGATGCTGGAGCACCACCACCTCCCCGGGGTGGACCGGATCCTGGACGCGGTCGCCCGGCTCCAGTGGGAGGACTGAGGATGATGCCCGTGGTGCGCGAGTTCACCCTGCCCGACCTCGGTGAGGGACTCACCGAGGCGGAGGTGGTGCGCTGGTTGGTCGAGGTCGGCGAGGTCATCGCGGTCGACCAGCCGGTGGTGGAGGTGGAGACCGCCAAGGCGGTGGTCGAGGTGCCCTGCCCGTACGGCGGGGTGGTGACCGCGCTGTTCGGCGCGGCCGGCGAGGAGGTGGCGGTCGGCGCGCCGCTGATCACGGTCGCGGTGGCGCCGGGCGAGGGCGAACCGCCGCTCGCGGCGGCGGTGCCGGCGACGGCGGAGCTCGCCGCGGCGGTGGAGCGGCCGCTGGTCGGCTACGGGATCGCGGAGCCGGGGCGGTCCGGCCGGCGGCGCCGGGTCGGCGGTGCGGCGGCCGCGGTCGCTGCCGCTGCTCCGGTGGTCGTCGAGGCGCCGGCCGTTCAGGCTCCCGCCGCTCAGGTGCCCGTCGTCGAGGCGCCGGTGGTGCTGCCGGTGATCTCGCCGCTGGTGCGGCGGCTGGCCCGGGAGCAGGGCGTCGACCTGGCGGCGGTGGCCGGCAGCGGGCCGGACGGGCTGATCATGCGGGCGGACGTCGAACGGGCGGTCGCCGCGAAGGTCGCCGCCCCGGTGGCGGTCGTCCCGGCTGCTCCGGCACCCGCCGCCGGGGAGGTCGTACCGCTGCGCGGGCTGCGCAAGGCGGTGGCCGAGAAGCTCGGCCGCAGCCACCGGGAGATCCCCGCCGCGACCTGCTGGGTGGACGCCGACGCCACCGAACTGATGGCACTGCGGCGGCAGTTGAATGCCGCCGTGGGGCCGAAGGTGAGCGTGCTGGCGCTGCTCGCCCGGATCTGCACGGTCGCCCTGGAGCGCTTCCCCGAGCTCAACTCCAGTGTGACCGATGACGGTTCGGGCATCCTGCGGCACTCGGCGGTGCACCTGGGCTTCGCCGCGCAGGGCGAGCGCGGGCTGGTGGTCCCGGTGGTGCGGGACGCGCAGCGCCTCACCACCGAGCAACTCGGCGTCGAGCTGGGCCGGTTGACCGAGGCGGCGCGGACCGGCTCGATCGTCCCGGCCGAGCTGACCGGCGGTACGTTCACCCTGAACAACTACGGGGTGTTCGGGGTGGACGGCTCCACGCCGATCCTCAACCACCCGGAGGCGGCGATGCTCGGCGTCGGCCGGATCGTCGCCAAACCCTGGGTCCACCAGGGCGAGTTGGCGGTGCGAGAGGTCACCCAGCTGTCGTTCACCTTCGACCACCGGGTCTGTGACGGCGGCACCGCGGGCGGTTTCCTGCGGTTCGTCGCGGACTGCGTCGAGCAGCCGGGGGTGCTGCTGCGGCGGCTCTGAGCAGGGCGTGCTCGCCCTGGGTGGTTGACCCGCCACCCAGGGCGATCGCGAATCGAGCGAGAGTAGCGCGTCCGGGGGGCGGGTGTCCGCGCTTCGCGCGATTTGTCGGATGAGCAGTTCGGGCGTGCCACGCTGCCTAGGCGTCAACAGGGACAAGCCAGGTGGTGGCGCAGGCCGGCCGGAGGCGAAACGATTCTCTTGGGTACTCGAAACGTTGCGGTGAAGTCCCGCAGGACACTTCTGGTCCGTACCGGGCACGGGTCGGCGGCGGCCGCGGCCGTACCGGGCCTGCCGGAGGTGGCGCCGGTGCCGCCCTCGGTGCCGCCGGCTCCGCCGGTGCCGCTCGACCCGCCGGACCTGCCGCCCGTCGGCGAGCCGGTGGTGCCGGTGCAGCCCGCCCCGCCGCAGGCCGTCCGGCCGGTGGTCCCGGTGGTCCCGGCGGTTCCGGAGCCCCCGGCCGCGCCGCCGGTCATCCCGCCGCCGCCCAGCACGCCGCCCGCCGTCCCGGCGCCTTTCGTCACGGGGCCCGTCGCCCCGGCGGCCGAGGTCCCGGCGTCCATGCCCGCGATCGAGCCGCTGTTCCCCAGCGCGCCGGGCCTCAACTGGGCGGGCCCGGGCGACCAGTGGTCCCGGGCCTGGGCCCTGCGGACCCTGGAGCAGGACCGGCCGGCCCCCGCCGCCACCGGTCCGGCCGCCCCGGCTCCGACGGTGGCCCCGGCGACCGCCCCCGACCTCCGGGCGGCAGCCGAACTGCCGCCCACCGCACGGGACATCGAGCTGATCCGGACCAGCCTGACGGTGGTCGAGCCGGTCGCCGACCGGGCCACCGCGCACTTCTACGCGCTGATCTTCCTGCACCACCCCGAGATCCGGGCGCTCTTCCCGGCTGCCATGGACGTCCAGCGCGACCGCCTGTTCCGCGCCCTGCTGACGGCCGCCCGCAGCGCCGGTGACCCGGAGGGCCTGGCCGCGTACCTGAGCGGGCTGGGCCGCGGGCACCGCCGCTACGGCACCTTGACCGGCCACTACGGCCCGGTCGGCGAGTGCCTGGTGGCGGCGCTGGCCAAGTACGCGGGCGCCCGGTGGACGGCGGAGACCGAGCTGGCCTGGCGGCGGGTCTACCGGGTGATCTCCTCGATCATGATCGAGGCCGCCGAGGAGGACGCCCGGACCTCGCCGCCCTGGTGGCAGGGCGAGGTGGTCGCGCACGAGCGCCGCACCCCCGACGTCGCGGTGCTCACCGTCCGCCCCGACCAGGCGTACCCGTACCGCGCCGGGCAGTACACCAGCCTGGAGACGCCCTGGTGGCCGCGGGTCTGGCGGCACTTCTCGTTCGCCTCCGCGCCCCGGCCGGACGGCCTGCTGACCTTCCACGTCAAGGCGGTGCAGGCGGGCTGGGTGAGCAACGCGCTGGTGCACCGGGCCGCGCCCGGCGACGTGCTGCGGCTCGGTCCGGCGGCCGGCGCGATGACCCTGGACGGCGCCGCCGGGGCGGAGGACCTGCTGCTGGTGGGCGGCGGCACCGGCATCGCGCCGCTGCGGGCGCTGGTCGAGGAGGCGGCCGAACGCGGCCCGGCGGGGCGTTCGGTGGAGGTCTTCTACGGGGCCCGGCAGGCGGCCGAGCTGTACGAGCTGGCTGGGCTGCGGGAGTTGGCCGATCGCCACCGCTGGCTCTCGGTCCGCCCGGTGCTGTCCGGGCCCGGCGCCTGGGCGGCCGGCGGGGACCTGCTGGCCGGTGAACTCCCGGAGGTGGTGGGCCGGTTCGGGCCCTGGGCCGGGCGGACCGCGTACCTGGCCGGTCCGCCGGCGATGGTCCGGCGGGCGGTGGGCGTGCTGCGGCGGGCCGGGGTGCCGGCCGAGCGGATCCGGCACGACCTGGTCGGCGACTTGGCCACGCCGTAGCGCGCTGACGGAACGTGAACCGGCCGGCGGTCAGCCGAGGTCGGGCGCGAGCAGCGCGCGGACGCCCTCGATGTTGGCGGCCAGGTACGCCCGCAGGCTCGGCGGCACCACGTTGACCGAGGTGACGCCCTCGCGGGTGAACGGCACCCGGACCACCTCGTAACCGCCGTTCGGGTCGTCCACCTCGGGCCCGTGCCGGCGGCTGAGGTCCATCGAGGCGAGCCGGCAGACGAAGAAGTGCTGCACCTTGACCCCGTGCGGGTGCAGCGGGGTGCCGTCGTCGTGGTGGGTGTGGCTGATGGTGTCGACGAAGGCGGGGACGACGTCCACGACCTTCCCGCCGAGCTCCTCGTCCACCTCGCGGTGCAGGGCCTCCACCACGGTGCGGTCGCCGCGCTCGACGCCGCCGCCGGGGGTGATCCAGTACGGGTGCGGGGAGCCCGGCCGGTCCCGTCTGATCAGCACGATCGAGGCCGGTCCGAACGGGTCGGCCGGGTCCAGCTCCAGCAGGATCGCCCGGGCGGTGCGTTTGACGACGGGGCGGGGTGGGGTGCGCATGGCGACCTCCGGGGCTGGAGCGTTGTGCGGGAGTCTCCCGCGGCCCGGTGCGCTCGAAACGCGCCCGGCCCGGGGAGCATCCGTTTCGGGGACCGCGGGGTGGCTCAGTTGTCCTTGTCGTCCTTGATGGCGAGGCTGAGACCCCAGGAGACCAGGCTGATGATCAGTGCGCCGAGCAGGGCGGACCAGAAGTTGTCGACCTTGAAGTCCAGGTCGAGCTTGTCCGAGGCCCAGGAGGTCAGCCAGAGCATCAGCGCGTTCACGACGAAGGTGAACAGGCCCAGGGTGAGGATGAACAACGGGAAGGAGAAGAACCGCACCACCGGCTTGATCAGCCAGTTCACCACCCCGAAGACCAGCGCCACGGCGATCACCGTGAGCGTCTTGTGCTGCCAGTCGTCCCCGGTGAGCGAGATCCCGGAGACGATCCAGGCGGCGACCCAGATGGCCGCCGCGTTGATCAGTGTCTTGATGACGAAACCCTTCATGGGGTCAGCGTCCCAGGTCGGTCAAGGCCCGGCGAAGCTCCCGACCGGCATGTTGGTGTTCAATGCGGGTGGGCCGAGGCCCGGACGAGGAGGGGTGCCCCGATGAAGCTGTTCCGGCTGGACCACCTGGACGCCGAGCGTGCCGCCAACGACGGCGCGTACCTGCGGTTCCTGCGCGAGCCGCGGATGTCCGCGGGGCTGTACGCGCTGTCCCCCGGGGACACCGACACCCAGACCGCGCACGACCAGGACGAGATCTACCAGGTGATCAGCGGCCGGGCCGAGCTGACCGTCGGCGCCGAGACGGCGACCGTGGCGCGGGGCACCGTGGTCTACGTGCCGGCCGGGACGCCGCACCGGTTCCACCACATCACCGAGGAACTGCGGGTGCTGGTGGTGTTCTCCCCGCCGGAGGACTGAGCGGCCCGGAGGACCGAGCGGCCCGGGGGCGGTGGCGGGGGCCCGGTTAGGGTCGGGGGCATGAGCCAGAGCCAGAGCCTGACCGAAGAACTCTGGGCCGCGATCGAACCGGTCTACGCCGAGATCCTCGCCCACCCCTTCATCGCCGGCCTCACCGACGGCACCCTGCCGCGCGAGGCGTTCCGTCACTTCGTCGTCCAGGACTCGCACTACCTGCGCGACTACGCCCGCGCGCTCGCCGTCTGCGCGGCCAAGGCGCCGGGCGAGGAGCAGGTGCGGGCCTTCGCCGACGACGCGATCGGCGCGCTGGCGGCCGAGCAGGGCATGCACGCCGAGTTCATGGACGCCTTCGGCGGCACCGCCGACGAGGCCGCCGCCGAACCGGTGCTGCCGACCACCCGGGCGTACACCAGCTACCTGCTCGCCACCGTCTACGGCGGCTCCTTCGCGGAGGCGGTCGGCGCGGTGCTGCCCTGCTACTGGATCTACGCCCGGGTCGGCGAGCGGCTGCTCGACCGGGGCTCCCCCGACCCGCTCTACGCCAAGTGGATCGCCACCTACGGCGACGAGGCGTTCCAGTCGGTGGTGCGGCGGGTGCTGGCGCTCACCGACCGGCTCGGCGAGGAGATCTCGCCGGCCGAGCGGCGCCGGGTGGTGGAGCACTTCGTCACCACCTCGCGGTACGAGTGGATGTTCTGGGACGCCGCGTGGCGGCGGGAGACCTGGCCGGTCTGAGGTCCCGGGCAGGCGGCCCCGGGGGCGTTCCCGAGCCCGTTCCCCGAGGTCGTTCCCCGAGGTCGGGGCGGGGGTTCACCCGGGGTCCGGGGTAGGGGTGATCTCCGGGTTCTCTCGGGGCCGTTGGGCCTCGTTCCGCCGCTTGCGCCCCCGTACGATCGAAGTACCGAAAGCGAACGGGATGCGGCACCAGGACGGCAGCCGACCCCATGGGGAGAGAAGGAACGGACATGGCTGAGCTCTGGAAGTCGCTGCCCTCGTGGGTGCGGAACATCGTGGTGCCGATCCTGGCGGTGGTGCTCGCCTGGAACCTGATCATGTTCGTCTTCGGCGTGGTCGGCGCGCTGCTGGCCTTCGCGATCAAGGCGCTGGTGGTGGTCGGCATAGCCGCCGCCGTGGTGGTCCTGGTGAAGAAGGCCGCCAAGAGTTAGGACGGACCGACCCGACGCCCGCGTCCCCTCCCCGGGGGCGCGGGCGTCAGGCGTTTCCGGGCTCGGTTTCAGGCACGGTGGCGGGGGCGGCTTCGGGCGCGGATTCGCCGAGGAAGTCGGACAGGTCGCGGTGCGGGCGCCAGCCCTGGGCGCGGGCCCGGGCCAGGTCCAGCACGACCTCGCGGGAGAGCTGGTCCACCGCGTACGGGGTCAGCCCGGGGAGCCGGCCGGTGCGGGCGGCCAGCCGGGCCAGCGGTGCCGGGACGTGCCGGATCCGGGCGGTCACCCCGTGCGCGGCCAGCACCGCGCGGACCACCTCGTCGCGCCGGTAGGGGCGGGCGTCGGCGATGTTGTAGGCGACCGGCGTCCACGGGCGGTCGCCGGTCCGGCCGGCGCCGACGGCGGACAGGCAGGCGTCGGCGAGGTTCTGCACGGCGGTGAGGCTGAGCCGGACGTCCCCGCCGGGCAGCAGCAGCCGGCCGTGCCGGACCCGTTCCAGCAGCCGGGGCACCAGGTGCGGATCGCCCGGGCCGTAGACGGCGCGCGGGCGCAGCACGACGGCGCCCGCGGCGAGCGCGAGCCGTTCCCCGGCGGCCTTGGTCCGGCCGTACGCGTTGAGGTGGCCGCCCTCGGTGGGGTGGTGCTCGCGGACCGAGCCGCGGTCGGGGCGGGGGTCGTAGACGCTGGCGCTGGAGACCCAGACGACCGGGCGGTCGCCGGCGGCGCGCAGCAGGCGCTCGGTGCCGGTGACGTTGACGGCGTACTGGGCGGCCTCGGCGGCGGCGCCCGGGGGCAGGTCGGCGACGGCGGCGGCGCAGTGCACGACCGCG
Source organism: Kitasatospora sp. NPDC093806 (assembly GCF_040683335.1). Lineage (NCBI taxonomy): Bacteria > Bacillati > Actinomycetota > Actinomycetes > Kitasatosporales > Streptomycetaceae > Kitasatospora > Kitasatospora sp. NPDC093806. Next base: position 10,752 of record NZ_JBFBDO010000040.1, on the reverse strand, counting down.
TCGACGCCGGTGAGGTCGGGGTCGGCGGCGGTGGCGTCCCAGGGGACGTGGCGGCCGGCCGGGCCGGGGCGGCGGCCGTAGCAGAGCACCTCGTGGCCGGCGGCGACGGCGGCGTGGACGACGTGCGAGCCGCAGAATCCGCTGGCGCCGGTGACGGCGATCCGCATCGGGGGCTCCTCGGGAGGTGGGGTGGGGGGCTTCGTGGGGAGGCGATGTTTCACGTGAAACAAGCACTCAGCCGGGGAGGCGGGTGGCCCGGACGGTGAGTTCGGCCCAGCCGGGGAGCGCGGCCCGGCGGTCGACCCGGGCCCGGACCACCACCGGCCGGTACGGGGCGAGGGCGAGCAGCAGGTCGGCGAGCAGGGCACGGGCCAGTCCGGCGCCCGGGCAGGCGTGCGGCCCGGCGCCGAACACGGCCTGGGCGGCGGCCGGTCCGGGGGACGGGGCCGGGCGGTGCGCCCCGGCGGCGTGCCGGGCGACCAGGATCAGCCGGTCGCCGGCCCGCACCGGGCGTCCGGCCAGGACGGCGTCGGCGGCGGCCACCCGGGGGAGCAGCGGCGAGGGGGCGGTGAGCCGGAGCAGCTCGGCGGCGAGCGCGGGTGCGCGGTCCGCGTCGACCGAGGGCCAGAGCCCGGCGTCGGAGCACCAGGCGGCGGCCCGGGGGAGGGCGGCGACGGTGGTGTTGACGGCGGCCACCGCGACCATGGCGTCCCGGGGGTCGGGCAGCAGCGCGGCGAGTTCGGCGGCCCGGGCGGCGGCGGTGCGGGCGGCGTCGCGCGGACGCGGTCCGGGCAGGTGGTCGCGGGCGGCGGCCGCGGCGGCCTCGGTGGCGGCGCCGGCCAGGGCGTGCGGGCAGGCCGCCGCGCCGGTCAGGGCGGCGGCGGTCGCTCCGGCCAACTCGCGGGACAGCTCGACGAGTTCGAGGGTTCCCCCGGCGAGCGCCGGGATCCGGGTGGCGAGCACCGCCTGCCAGTGCGGGCGGAGCCGGTCCACCGCTGCCGCGCCGAGCTCGCCGGACAACTCCCGGCGGGCGGCCCGGTGTTCGGCACCGTCCTGGTCGAACAGCAGGCCCCCGTCGGTGAGTTCGGCCGCCGCCCCGCCGGTGGTGCCGGGGGCGGTGCGGTCCAGCGGGATCCGGGTGAGCGCCTCGCGGTAGGCCTCGGCGCCGTGCACCAGGACGGTGCGGCCGAGCCGGACCACCGCGCGCCGCCGGGTGGCGGCGAGCAGCGCGAACAGCAGCGGGTGGCTGCGCAGGTAGACCCGGCGGTCCCGGCGGCGGGCCGCGCGGTGCCCGGACGGCTGCTCGTTCATGCCCGCAACTCCCTCGCGCAGTGGGCGGCCGCGGCCGCCCGGTCGGGCTTGCGGGAGCGGCCGGCCAGCGGCACCTCGCCGAACAGCACGGCGTCCGGCCGGGCCGCGCCCATCCGCTCCAGCGGCCCGGCCAGCGCGCCGCGCAGCCGCCGCGGGTCGGTGCCGGGCGAGGGCTGGACCAGGGCGACCAGCCGTTCGTCGCCGTCCCCGGCGGGGACGCCGACCAGCACCGCGAGTTCGACGCCCGGCAGGTGCAGCGTCGGTTCGTACAGGCCGGGGTAGATGTTCTCGGCGCGCCGCAGCACCATGTCCTTGAGCCGGCCGGCGAGCACGATCCGGCCGTCCGGGGCGAGGGTGGCGCGGTCGCCGGTGCGCACCCAGGGGTCGGGTTCCTCGCCGAGGTAGCGGTGGCGGGCGCCGGGGCCGGTGAGCAGCAGTTCGCCGTCCGCGCCGAGCCGGGTGCGGACGCCCGGCAGCGGGGCGCCGAGCAGGTCGCCGGGGCCGGTGAAGGCGCTCTTCTCGGCCTCCTCGACGGCGGCCGCGGGGAAGAGTTCGGTGAGCGCGTAGACGCCCCAGGCCTGGTCGGCGCCGGCCTGCTTGACCCGGCGGAGCAGGGCCGCGTCGGCGGGCGCCGAGCCGGTCCAGACCCGGCCGGTGAAGCGGGCCCCGGCGGTGAGCGCGGCGCGCAGCTGCGGCGGGGTGAGGTAGGTGTGGGCGGGGGCCAGCCGGTGCAGCTGGCGGGCCAGCGCGGCCGGGGCGCGGGCGGGCAGGGCGACGGCGGCGCCCGCGGTGAGCGCGGGGACCAGCACGAAGAAGGTGCCGCCGAGCACGGTCGTGCCGGGGCGCGGGTCGACCAGCTCGGTGACGGTGCGCAGGCCGGCGGCCAGGCCGTCCCGGGTGTGCACGACGGCGCGCGGGCTGGCGGTGGTGCCGGAGGTGAAGACGATCACGGCGTCGGTGTCGCGTCCGCCGGCGCCGGGGGCCTCGGGCAGCGGGGCCGCGGACCGGCCGGGCCGCAGCCGGGGCGCGCCGCCGGGCAGTCGGCGGCCGAGGGTGGCGACCGGGCCGAGCGTGGCCAGCGGGGGCAGCGCGAGGTCGGCACGGCGGGCCAGCGGTCCGGCCCAGCCGGCCACCGCCTGGGCGGCGGCGTCGGCGAGCACCAGGTCGGGCCGGGCCAGCGACAGCCGGGCGGCCAGCACGTCCGGTCCGGCGGTCGGGTCGAGGACGGCGATCCGCAGGCCGAGCCGGTGGGCGGCGAGCATCACCGCGAGGGCCCGCGGTCCGGGGCGGACGGCGACGCCGAGGGTGGCGCCGGCGGTGAGGCCGCGGGCGTGCAGGGCGGTGGCGAAGGTGTCGGCGAGGTCGGCGAGTTCGCCGCGGCGGAGGCCGGCCCGGGTGGTGCCGAGGCGGGTGAGCCGCAGCACGGCGGGGCGGTCGGGGTGGACGGTGCGCAGGCTGTGCGCGAGCCGGTCGAGCATGGCGGGTCCTCGGGGTCTCGGCGGACGTCGGGGGTCAGCGGACGTCCGCGGAGCGCGGTCCGGCGCCCCGCTCCAGGTACCAGCGGGCGGTGCCGATCACCCCGTAGGCGCGGATCCGCCGGGTGGAGTTCTGCACCACCATGTCGCGGCGGTGGACGATCGCGGTGCTGTGCCGGCGGACCCGGTTGATGAACGTCCGGTCGGTCGGCGAGGGCCGGCGCGGCATGCCGCCGACCGCCCGGTACAGCTCGGCGGTGATCGCCATGTTGTTGCCGGCGTGCATCCGGTACGGGGTGAGGTAGCCGTGCCGGCGGTGGTGCGCGGGCCGGATCCGGCCGAAGAACGCGCCCAGCGCGACCAGGACCAGGAAGACGGCGCGTCCGGCCGGTCCGTGCTCGTCCCGGCGGGCGGTGACCCGGCCGCAGACCAGCCCGCCGGAGGCCCGCAGCCCGGCCCGGGCGGCGGCGGTCCAGCCGGGCTCGGGCAGGCAGTCGGCGTCGGTGCGGGCGAGCAGGGTGGCGCCGTGCGCGATGGCGTACCGGAACGCGGTGTCGACCGCCGAGCCGACGCCCTTCTCCGGCTCGACCAGCAGCTCGACCGGGAAGGGGGCCCGCGCGGCGAAGGCGCGGACGGCGTCGGCGGTGCCGTCGGTGGAGCCGTTGTCGGCGACCAGCAGGGTGAACTCCCGGTCCCGCTGGGCGGCCAGGGCCTCCAGGGTGGCGGCGATCCGGGCCTCCTCCTGGTAGGCGGGGACGACCACCCACAGCTCGGTCGCGCACGGCGGGGTCGCGTCCGGCGAGGTCATCTCCGGCGGGGTCACGACGCCTCCCAGACCATCGTCATCAGGCTGACGCCGCCGCCCAGCCCGACCAGCAGCACCTTGTCGCCGGGCGACAACTCGTGCTGTATCCGGTCGAGTTGGATGCCGAGCGTGGCGCTGGCGACATTGCCGGTCTCCGGCACGGTGACCACCAGCTTCTCCGCCGGGACCCCGGTGAGCTCGACGAACCGCTCCAGGTACGGGACGGTCACCTGGTGCACCAGCACCCGGGCGTAGTCGTCCCAGCCGAAGCCGGTGCGGGCGGCCACCCGGGTCAGGATGTCGGCGCCGATCTTCTCGAAGACGCCGCGCAACTCCTTGCCGCCGCCCCGGAAGTAGCTGTACTCGTCACCGCGCGGGTGGCGCGAGCCGCCGCCCGGGATGCCGCCGACCTCCCAGTGCTCGGAGGCGGTCTCGGTCTCGATGTCGAGGATGCCGCCGCGCTCCACCGCCTCGACCACGACGGCGGCGCCCGCGTCGCCGAAGGTGTAGCCGGCGAAGCCCTCGCGGAAGTCGGCCAGGCCGCTCGGGTCGCGGCGCATCGCCCGGCTGGGCGTCTCGCCGGTGACCACCAGGGCCCGCCGGGCCCGTCCGGCCAGGATCATCGCGCGGGCCAGGTCGATCCCGTTGAGGAAGCTGTTGCAGGCGTTGGAGACGTCCAACGCGTGGGCGCGGGAGCCGAGTTCGGCCTGCACCAGGTGTGCGGTGGCGGGCTCGCAGACGTCCCGGGTGGCGGAGGCGTAGAGCAGCAGGTCGACGTCGAGCGGGTCCAGGCCGCGGGCGGCCAGGGCGCGCCGGGCGGCGCCGAGCGCCAGGGTGGAGGCGTACTCGCCTTCGGCCGCGAAGTGCCGGGTGACGATGCCGGTGGCCTTCTCGAAGGTGCGCTCCGGCAGCCGCAGCCGGCCGCCGGCGGTGATCTCGTCCTGGAGCCGGCGGGAGGTCAGTCGGTGGGCGGGGAGCTGGGCGCCGACGGCGGTGATGCCGATCCGGGCGGTGGCTGCTGGCTGCATGCCCTCATCGTCCGGCGGACGCGGCCGCGCCCACCTGAGTACGGGTACTCAGCTGGGCGCGGGCACGCTACCCAATCAGCTCCGGCCCCCCTCCGGCACCGCGTCGGCCGGGACGGCGTCCGACGGCGCCGCGTCGACCGGTACCGCGTCGACCGGGACCGGCTGCACCGGCACCGGGGCGGCGGTCGGGCCGGCCGACGCCGCACCGCCGTCCGCGCCGACGGTGTTCAGCAGTTGGCGGGCCAGGCCGAGCCCGGTGCCGCCCATGGTGAGCGCCTTGGCGAACAACTCGCCCATCCCGTCCGCCCCGTTGAGCAGCACCATGTGCTCGACGTTGCCGAAGGACTCGGCGGCCGCCCGCACGATCTGCGGCCACTTCTCCGCCAACTCCTGGGCCACCACGGCGTCCTGGTTCTCGGCCAGGGCGGCCGCCCGGGCCTTGATGCCCTCCGCCCGGGCCAGCCCGATCGCCCGGGCCGCCGAGGCGTCCGCCAGACCGCGCGCCTCCACCGCCGAGGCCTCCGCCTGCCCGGTGGCCGTGGTCGCCTCGGCGGCCGCCAGCCCGCGCAGCTTGGTGGCCGCGGCCTCCGCCTCGGCCGCGATCCGGACCCGGCCGGCCTCGGCCGCCGCCCGCAGCTCGGTCTCCTGCGCCTGCGCCTGGGCGGCGGAGATCCGGGCGTCGCGGTCCGCCTCGGCGGAGGTGCGGGTGTCGTACGCCCGCGCGTCCGCCGGCTTGCGGACGTCGATCTGGAGCTGCTGCTCCTTGCGCTGCGCCTCCAGTTCGGCGACCCGGGTCTCCTGGACCACCACCTGCTGCCGGGCGGCGGCGTCGGCCAGCGGACCGGCCTGGCGGGCACGGGCGTTGGCGGTGTCCCGCTCGGCCTGGTACGAGGACTGCTGGATCTCGCTGTTGCGGGTCGCCTCGGCCTTGCGGGCGGCGGCCTCCTGCTCGGCCTCGGTGGCCAGCCGGTCGGCCTCGGCCTGGGCGATCCGGGCGTCCCGCTGGACGGCGGCGGCGTGCGGGATGGCGAGGTTCTTGATGTAGCCGGTCGGGTCGATGATCTCCTGGATCTGCAGGGTGTCGATGATCAGCCCGAGCTTCTCCATCTCCAGCCCGGAGGCGGCCCTGGTCTCGCCGGTGAGCCGCTCGCGGTCGCGGATCATGTCCTCGACGGTGAGCCCGCCGACGATCGACCGCAGGTGGCCGGCGAAGACGTTGTGGACCCGCTGGCTGATCAGTTTCTGCTGGTCCAGGAAGCGGCGGGCGGCGTTGGCGATCGACACGTCGTCGTCGCCGACCTTGAAGATCACCACGCCCTTGACCCGGACCGGGATGCCCTGCGTGGTGACGCACTCGACGTTCAGTTCGGCCTCGTTGAGGTCCAGCGAGAGCCGCCGGACACCCTGCAGGCCGGGCGTGACCAGTGTTCCCCGGCCGGTGACGATCCGGAAGCCCAGTCCGTCACCGACCCCCTCGGTGCGGTGCCGCGAGCCGGAGATGATCAGCGCCTCGTTCGGCTCGGCGACCCGCCACATCATCTTGAAGAGCGTGATCCCGACGATCAGTGCGCCGGCGACCGCACCGGCGATGACGTACCCCATGGTGCAACTCCCCCTTCCGGCGCAGGAGATGCGCCGATTCGGATTGTCCGCCGGGGGCAAACCATTGGAAAGGGAACCGACATGACATCCCGTCACAGCCTCGTCACGGAACGACGGGCGCTACGTACACGGTCCTCGGCGGGTGGTACTCGATCACCACCACCGGCGTGCCGACCGGCAGTCGGTCCCCCGGCACGGCCAGGTAGGCCAGGAACGCCTCGGTGCCCTGCCGCTGCGGGACGTGCACCATCACCTCGCCGACCAGTCCCGCGCCCACCGCCCCGGTGACCCGCCCCGCACTCCCGACCACGCCGGCCCTCCCTCGCCTCGTCCGCCCACCCGCCCGCTCGCTCGCCCTGCCAGTCTGCCCGCCCGGACGGCTCCGCGCCCCACCGTTCACCGTCCGGACCTCGCCATTCCTCCCGCCGGACCCGCTCTGGACCTCCGGCGATCGGCTCGCTACGGTGTTGGACGTCATGCGCAGGCAACACCGCCTGCGGACGCGGGAGCTCGGAGCACCGGGCTGAGAGGGCGCTGAACGGGACGTCGACGGACGGACCGGCGGCTGCGTCGACCGCAGGAACCTGACCGGGTAATGCCGGCGTAGGGAGTTGAAGGTCTGATGACCACCTTTGAGGCACAGCCGAAGTCTGCCCAGAACGGCGACGTCTCCAGCGCGGGCACCGGCTACCCGACCCCGGCCTGGCGCAAGGCCTACCGCGAGGGAACCCGCCCCGACCTCCGCGTGCCGTACCGCGAGGTCGTCCTCACCAACGGCAAGACCGTCCCGCTGTACGACACCTCCGGCCCGTACACCGACCAGGCCTACGAGCCCGACGTGCGCCGCGGCCTGCCCGCCCTGCGCGACCCGTGGATCCGCCAGCGCGGCGACGTCGAGGAGTACGACGGCCGCGAGGCGCGCCCCGAGGACGACGGCATCAAGCACACCTCGCCGCGCGGCGGCAACCTGCGCAACCTCGACGCGGTCTTCCCCGGCCGCCCGCGCCGCCCGCTGCGCGGCCGCGACGGCACCGCCGTCACCCAGCTGGCCTACGCCAAGCGCGGCGTCGTGACCCCCGAGATGGAGTTCGTCGCCCTGCGCGAGGGCCTGGCGCCCGAGTACGTCCGCGACGAGGTGGCCCGCGGCCGCGCCGTCATCCCGGTCAACGTGAACCACCCCGAGGTGGAGCCGGCGATCATCGGCACCAACTTCCTGGTGAAGATCAACGCCAACATCGGCAACTCCGCCGTCACCTCCTCGATCGAGGAGGAGGTGGAGAAGATGACCTGGGCCACCCGCTGGGGCGCCGACACCGTCATGGACCTCTCCACCGGCCGCAACATCCACACCACCCGCGAGTGGATCCTGCGCAACTCCCCCGTGCCGATCGGCACCGTGCCGCTCTACCAGGCGCTGGAGAAGGTCGACGGCAAGGCCGAGGAACTCAGCTGGGACGTCTACCGCGACACCATCATCGAGCAGTGCGAGCAGGGCGTCGACTACATGACGGTGCACGCCGGCGTGCTGCTCCGGTACGTGCCGCTGACCGCCCGCCGCAAGACCGGCATCGTCTCGCGCGGCGGCTCGATCATGGCCGCCTGGTGCCTGGCGCACCACGAGGAGAACTTCCTCTACACCAACTTCGAGGAGCTCTGCGACATCCTCGCGAGCTACGACGTCACCTTCTCGCTCGGTGACGGCCTGCGCCCCGGCTCGATCGCCGACGCCAACGACGAGGCGCAGTTCGCCGAGCTCCAGACCCTCGGCGAGCTCGGCCGGATCGCCCGCGCCAAGGACGTCCAGGTGATGATCGAGGGCCCGGGCCACGTCCCGATGCACAAGATCAAGGAGAACATGGATCTCCAGAAGGAGATCTGCGACGAGGCCCCGTTCTACACCCTGGGCCCGCTCACCACCGACGTCGCGCCCGGCTACGACCACATCACCTCCGGCATCGGCGCCGCGATGATCGCCTGGTGGGGCACCGCGATGCTCTGCTACGTCACGCCCAAGGAGCACCTGGGCCTGCCCAACCGGGACGACGTGAAGACCGGCGTCATCACCTACAAGATCGCCGCCCACGCCGCCGACCTGGCCAAGGGCCACCCCGGTGCCCAGGCCTGGGACGACGCGCTCTCCGACGCCCGCTTCGAGTTCCGCTGGGAGGACCAGTTCAACCTGGCCCTCGACCCGGAGACGGCCCGCGACTTCCACGACGAGACCCTCCCCGCCGAGCCGGCCAAGACCGCCCACTTCTGCTCGATGTGCGGTCCGAAGTTCTGCTCGATGAAGATCTCCCAGCGGATCCGCGCCGAGCACGGCGACGGCGCCACCGCGGCCCCCTCCGACTACGACGCCGAAGCCATCGCCGGCATGGCCGAGAAGTCCGCCGAGTTCGCCGCCCAGGGCAACCGCGTCTACCTGCCCCTGGCCGACTGACACCTGAACCACACGGGCGGCCGCGCCGGGATCTCACCCGGCGCGGCCGCCCATGTGTGCTCAGGTGGCCCAGACGCTCACGATCGGCTCCGGTTGCTCTGCGGCCGTCTCTCTGACGTCGGGCCGCCGGGCACTCCCGGAGGAGCTCCTCATGCCTCAGGCCCGGTCCACCCCCAGCGCCAGTGCGGTCACCGCCAACGCGGTTGTGACGATCCACTGAAATCCCCTCCCGCTCGGCGAGTCCAGCCAGCGAAGCAGACCGGACATGCGGCTGAGGAATGACTTCGACGAGCGCAACATGGCCATCTCCCGTGAGTTGCTCAGGGCCATCTACCTTCGGAGGCCCGGGAGTTGACTATGGCCTGGGTTGGTGCGGCAGTCTTGCCCTTGGGGTGTAGTACGCGGACAACGCCGGTTGTCCGGTGACAATTCGGGGGAGCGCCGGTGGCGACAGCCGAGCCGAAGAAACCAGGGCGGCGGTTCAAAGAGTTAGGCGACAGCCCACCGGAACAGGTAGCAGCTCTGCTGCGGACCTGGCTCAAGGAGGTCGGCCTGACCGTCGGTGGCCTGCACGCGCAACTCCGCCCCGAACACTTCGGTCACGCCGACGAGACACTTGTCCCATCGCAGCGCCAGCTGTACGAGGCGCTCAAGGGTGAAAGGCTCTCCTGGGAATTCGTCGAGGCCGTGGCAGACATCTGCTCAAGTGACTACGCCGAACGCAGGCGCAAGCTTGATCAGGTCGCCCCACTATGGCGTGGGGCCAACGACGTGACGATGACCATAGGTCCCGTCGTAGACCGTGACCAGCTCATGGTTCGGCTGCTGGCCACCCAGGACGAAGTCGACCGGCTCCGGCTGAGGATCGACGAGAGCGAACGGACCCGGCACGAGGCCGAACAGACGGTCCTCCTGCTGATCACACTCCTGGCTGCTCAGCGCCCTCACACCGCGCGAGCCGGTGAGGGTGAGGAGCCCGGCATCGGGACATTGTTCGGAACAATCCCGCACAACCCCGGACCCCACGTCAGTCTCGATGCGGAGCTGATCGACGGCCGATACCGCCTGCGCGAACTGATCGGCCGGGGCGGTACCGGAGCACTCTGGGAGGCGATCGACACGCGTCTCGACCGCCGCGTCGCGCTCAAGCTGATCGAGCCTCCACACTCCCGTGACCGGGAAGGCTTCCTCGCCAGGGCTCGCACCGAGGCATGGGCCCTCGCCCGTGTGAACCATCCGAACGTGGTTGCCGTTCACGATGTGGTCGACCTCGGGAGCGAGGTCTGGACCGTCATGGAACTCCTCAATCCGCGCAGCCTGGACCGGGTCCTGCGCGACCATGCTCCACTGCCGGTCGATGAGACGGCCCGCATCGGTCTCGATCTCCTGCACGGAATCTCGGCTGTTCACGGCCATGGCATCCTGCACAGGGACGTCAAGCCGCAGAACGTCCTGTTCCGGCAGGACGGAAGCGCTGTCCTTGTCGACTTCGGGCTGGCTGTGTTCAACGAGAGAGCAAGCCCTGTGACCGCCGAAGCCGCGGTCATGGGTTCACCGCCCTTCATCGCGCCGGAGCGCTGGCGAGGCCGAGATCTTCCAGCCTCCGACCTCTGGTCCCTCGGTGCCGTGCTCTACACGATGGTCGAGGGCAGAAGCCCGTTCGATCATGCTTCTCCGGGCGTCGTCGGTTATCGGATAACCAATGGGGAGTACCCGCCCGCAACGCACGCCGGTCCCGCGCTGAGTGGACTCATCACCGCGATGCTTGACCTGGAGCCGGGGAACCGGCCGACTGCGAATGACATAGAACGCGAGCTGCTTCGGTTCGTCGACCGGTCCATTCGAACGGACCCTCGGATCCTTCTTCGCGACCATCCGGGCACCCCGCTCGGTCGGATGTTGATCCCCGTCGGGGTCAAGATCGCCAAGTCTCGCGACCAGGGTCAGCCTACTGAGGCGGAGTGGAGCGGCTCTTCCGAGCCATGACGTCTGAACGCCGCCCCGGGTGGGCAGGCCCAGGTGCTCCTTGGGCGTGACGTAGCAGAGCATCGCGGTGCCCCACCAGGCGATCATCGCGGCGCCGATGCCGGA
>NZ_JBFBDO010000039.1:0-64522 GCF_040683335.1 Kitasatospora sp. NPDC093806 | reverse complement strand
GGCACCCCTGGGGGGGGCGGCCCGGCTCCCACGGGGCCGGGCCCCCCCCACCACCGCGGGCCCGCGCCCCGGTGGGGCGCCGGCCCGCCCCACCGAGAGGAAGCGCATGCGCGCAACCGCCATCTGGCGCCGGCCGAAGGCCTGGCTCACCGCCGTCGTCGGCGCCCTGCTCGCCGTCATCTGCACGTCCACCTACCTCGGGGCGAGCATCGACCCGCAGGGCCGGCTGCACGACCTGCCGGTCGGCGTCGTCAACGCCGACACCGGCGCCGCCGCGGGGGGCGAGCGGGTCGAGCTCGGTCGGCTCGCCCTGGACGGCGTCCTCCAGCAGGGCGCGACCCAGCACCGGATCGCCTGGCAGGACCTCGGCAGCCAGGAGCAGGCACTGGACCGGCTCGCCGACGACCGGGTCTACGCCGTCCTGGTGATCCCGCCGGACTTCAGCCGTTCCGCCCTCGGCCTGCTGACGGCGGAAGGCGCCGGAGCGTCCGCCGCGCCCGGCGAGCGCCCCGCGCTGACAGTCCTCACCAACCCGGGCGCCGGCGGCGTGGCCGCCTCGCTGTCCCAGACCGCCGCCACCGCCGCCGCCGCGGAGGCCTCCGCCCGCCTCGGCCGCCAGCTGCTCGACCGCGCCACCGGCACCCCGGGCCCGGCACTGCGGCTGCTGCTCGCCGACCCCGTCCGGGTCACCACCGCCCCCGGCCACCCCGTCCCGGCCAAGTCCGGCGGCGGCACCCTGCCGCTCTACTACGCGATCATGCTGCTGCTGGCCGGCCTGCTGCCCGCGATCATGGTCACCACCGGGCTGGACGTGGCCCTCGGCTACCTCCCGATGGAGCTCGGCCCCAAGCGGGTGCTGCAGCCGGCCGCGCCGATCTCCCGGACCCAGACCCTGCTCGCCAAGCTCGGCATCGGCGCCGGGGCCGCCCTGCTCAGCGGCACCGCGGTGCTCGCCACCGCCACCGGCCTGCTCGGCCTGGAGACCCCGCACCTGTTCCAGCTCTGGCTGCTCTCGGTCGGGACCACGGTCACCGTCGCCACCCTGACGCTCTGCCTGGTCGCCGCGCTCGGCACCCCGGGCCAGCTGCTGGCCCTGCTGCTGGTCACCCTGTTCGGCGCGCCGACCTCGGGCGGCGCCATGCCGGTCCAGGCGATGCCCTCGACGCTCGCCGAGTTCGGCGCGCTGCTGCCGGCCCGTCATGTGGTGGACGGGGTGCGGTCGGTGCTGTTCTTCGACGCCCGGGGAGCGGCCGGCCTCGGCTCGGCCTGGCTGACCCTCGGCTGCTACCTGCTGCTCGCGCTGGCCGTCGGCTTCGGCGCGAGCCGGAGCTACGACCGGCGCGGCCACGTCCGCGGCCACCGGCTGGACCGCGGCCGCGCCCCCGTACCGCAGGCCGGCCGACCGCAGGCCGGCTGACCCCCGGACGCGCCACGGCGCCCGTGATCGGTGTGGTGTCACCACCCGCCGATCCGGGCGCTTTTGTCGTCCTGCGCGCGATATCGCCAGCGAGGATCCGTATTGCCCCGGGCTGTCGGCGAGGCCCGGTCAATCCGTATTGCGGGCCTATCCGGCTCATTCGCCCGGTTGGGCGGGATTCATTCGACAGCTTTGTTAACAATGGTCTTGACCATTGCCCGACACCCTTGGCATGCTGGCAATGGCAGTTACCGATCATGCGTTCGCGGGGGTATGAGACGCGCAATCGGTAATGTGTCGGATTCTGAGACGGGGGGCCGGATGGACGGGTGTTTGGTGCGACCGCCAGCCCTGTTCAGAGGGCATCTGCACGCCCTGTAACGAATTTTTTTTCGCAACCGCAGTTGGTATGCCCCTCACATTCCTCCGTGGTGCATTAGGTCCGCAGAACGGTGCGGAGGGTAATTCCTGCCCGCACGCTGCCCCGTGCATATTCCCGTGGATTGTCAGAGAATAGGAGGTGTGCGTCAGACGTGCAAGGAAAACTGATCACTCAAAAAGCCGGATCAGTCGCCTGCGCGCCCGAGCGCGAGCCCGCCGCCGGCGCCGTCGATCTGTGGGCCCGGGTGGCGCTGCCCGCGGCGGCCCCCGAGCCGCCGGCCGAACCCGTGGCCGCGCCCGGTCTGCGCCTCGCCCTGTCGCTGCTGGAGGAGGGCGCGCTGACCAGCCGCGCCAAGCGCTCCGGCGGCTCGTACGTCGGGCGGGCGGTGCCGTCGGCGGGAGCTGTGTACCCGTACGAGTTCGCCGTCCTGGTGGTCGAGGACGGCGTGCCGACCGCCTTCCGGATCGACGCCGACCGCCGCACCTGTGCCCGGATCGCCGTCGGGGACCGCGTCACCGCCGCCCTGGAGGCGTCGCTGCTGACCGTTCCGGCGGACGGCGGCGCGCTGGTGCTCACGCTCACCCGGCCCTGGCTGTCGATGCGCAAGTACGGCGACCGCGGCTACCTGTACACCCAGTTGGACGCCGGCCACGCGGCCGGGAACCTCGCGCTGGCCGCGGCCGGCCGCGGTGCGGCCGGGGTGCTGCGACTGCGCTTCCCGAGGGAATCCCTCTCGGAATTGCTGGAGGCGGGCGAGAACTGCCGGGAGATCCACTCCGCGCTCCTGGTCCCGGCCGGTCCGGCGGGTTCGACCGGTCCGGTGGGTTCGACCGGCGGGTCCGACGAGGCGCCGAACCGCTGGACCGTCCACGACGACACCGACCGGGAATCGCGCGGTCCGACCTGGCGGTCCTGGCTGGAGAGCACCTGCTGGGACTCCCTCGCCGGATGGCCCGAGCAGGCCGGTTCGCCGACCGTGCGGACCGTGCCCGCGCCGCTCGCCGAGGTCCGCGCGGAGCGTCAACTGCCGGACGGGAGCGCCGGACTGGGCGAGGTGTCCGGCTGGCCCGAGCTGATCGGCACCCGCCTCTCCAGCAAGGCCTTCACCGGTGAGCCCGTCCCCGCCACCGCCGTCTGGCGGGCCGTCTCGGCCCTGTCGACGCCGCTGGAGACCGACCTCCCGGTGGCCTCGCCGCTCTCCGCCACCCTGGTCCTGCGGTCGACCACCGACCCCGACCGGGACGCCGTCTACCGGCTGGACACCGGCGAGCGCCGGCCCGGCCGGCTGCCCAGTACCGACGAGGTGGCCCGCGCCTGCATGCAGCAGCGCGCCCTGGCCGGCGCCGCCGCCGTCCTGCTGCTGCACGTGCCGCGCACCTCGCTCGCCGGACCCGGCTCGGCCGGCGACGCCGAGAACCTGCGCGAACTCGCCTTCCGCTGCGGCGCCCTGGGCCAGCTGCTCTACCTCGGCGCGAACCGCGCGCAGGTCGGCGTCACCGGCATCGGCGGCTTCGACACGCCGCTGTGGCGCACCCTGGCGGGGCTGCCGGAGGACGACGAGATCCTCTACGCCCTGCTGCTCGGCAGCCCGGACGACTCGGGCATCAAGTTCGACCGGCTTGCCATGGCGCACGCCCAGAACGAGCGGTGATCCCGATGTCCGCCCTCCTCCCCGCCGACGTCGCCCCCGCGGTCCCGGCCGCCGCCCTGCCCGGCGTCCTGCCCGGTGTCTTCGCCGAGGCCTTCGCCCGCCACGGCGACCGGCTCGCCGTCACCGACGCCTCCGGTTCGATCGACTACGCCGGACTCGCCGAGCGGGCCCGCGCCGCGGCCGACCGGCTCGCCCGGTACCGCCCGGCCGGCGACCTGCCGGGCGACCGGCTGCGGGTCGGCCTGTACGCCACCAACTCCGTGGACTACGTGGTCGGTTACCTGGCCACCCTGTTCGCCGGCGCGGTGCCGTTCCTGGCCGACTCCGCCTTCGGCCCGTTCGAGCTCTCCCGGATCGCCGAGGACTGCGGCCTGGACCTGCTGCTGCACGCCCCCGGCGCCGAGCTCGGCACCGTCGTCGAGGACCAGCCGGACGGCGAAGACGCGGCGGACGGCGGCGAGTTCGGCGCCCTGACGCTCAGCCGGGTGCGCCGCTCCGACGCCCCCCGCCCGCAGCTGCTGGACGACACCGAGGTGTGCCGCTTCACCTCCGGCTCCACCGGCCGGCCCAACTGCATCGAGTTCTCCGGCGCGGCGGTGTCCGCGGCGGCCGCCAACTGGGCGAAGGGCACCGGCCTCGCCGCCGACGACCGGATCGCCTGCCTGGCCGCGCTCTCCAACGGCCTGGCCTTCAACACCTCGCTGCTGGCCGCCTTCCTGCCGGGCGCCTCGCTGCACCTGTCGCACGGACTGCCCACCGCCTCCCGGGTGGTGCGCCTGCTGGAGAGCACCGCCGCGACCCGGCTGGTGGCCTTCCCGGCGCTGTACGAGTCGATCGTGCGGCGCGCCCCGCAGCAGGGCTTCGGCGCCATCCGGGCGGCGATCTCCTCCGGCGCCCCGCTGCGCGAGAGCGTGCGCGAGGAGTTCACCCGGATCACCGGCGTGCCGATCAACAACTACTACGGCGTCGCCGAGGCCGGTCCGCTCACCTACGCCGCCGACGGGGCCGGCACCGGGCTCGGCGCCCCGCTGCCCGGCGTCCACCTGCTCGCGGAGGAGCAGGGCATCCGGGTCCGCAGCGAGTCGATGGGCTCGCGCTACCTCAACGCCCCCGGCGTGTTCGAGGAACGCGTCGACGCCGAGGGCTACTACCGCACCGGCGACCAGGGCCGGCTGGTGGACGGCGCGCTCCGGCTCACCGGGCGCACCAGCCGGATGGTCAACGTGGGCGGCCGCAAGATCGACCCGATCGAGGTCGTCGAGGTGCTGCGGACGGCCGCCGGAGTGCTGGACGCGGTCGCCTTCGAGGCCGAGAACCGGCACGGCGAGCCGACCCTGGCCGCCGTGGTCGCCGTCGAGCCCGGCGTGACCGCGCAGTCCGTGCGCACGCACTGCGCGGCGACGCTGCCCGCGTTCAAGCTGCCGGGCCTGCTGCACCTGGTGGACGAGATCCCCGCGAACTCGATCGGCAAGCCGTCGATCGAGCGCCTGCGCCGCCTGGTCGGCGAGCTCCAGAGCAACTGAACCCCCCTTCGAGACACTTCGCGACACCTCGCGACGCCTCGCGACACTTCGAGACACAGGAATACCCCATGGACCAGACCGCGCTCCGCACCAAGATCTTCGACCTCGCCATCGCGGCCGGCGACGGCAGCGTCTCCGCCGCCGAGCTCACCGGCGCCAACTACTCCCTCCGCGACGTCGGTTACTCCTCGCTCTCCTACATGCGGCTGATCGACAGCATCGAGAACGAGGTCGGCGTCTACCTGGACCCGGAGGCCCCGATCGAGCACTACGAGACCATCGACACCGTCACGGCCCTGGTGGTCGCCAGCGGCGTCGGCGCCGATGCCTGAGGCACCCGCCGCCGGGACGCCTGCCCCGCCGCCCGGTGACGGCGACGGTCCCACCATCGGGATCGTCGGCCTCGGGCGGCTCGGCTCGGCCCTGCGGTCGGTCTGCCGGGCCGAGGGCGTCCCGGTCACCCTCACCGCCTCCCGCCGCGGCGGCTGGTCCGTCGAGGCCGACCCCGACGTGCTGGTGGACGTCAGCGGGCCCGAGGCGCACCCCGAGGTCCTCGACTACTGCGCCACCCGCCGGATCCCGCTGGTCGCCTGCGTCTCCAACCTGACCGACGCCCAGTGGCAGGCGCTGGCGGAGCTGGCCGAGGAGGTGCCGGTGGTCCGGGCCACCAACCTCTCCTTCGCCCACTACCTCCAGCTGCGCATCGCCGAGTTCACCGCCGCCCTCACCGCGGGCCGGTTCGAGGCGAGCACCACCGTCCGGGAGCGGCACCCGGTCGGCAAGGCGCACCGGCCCAGTGCCACCGCCCTCGTACTGGCCGGCACCTGGGCCGGGGCGAGCGGCCGGGCGGTCGCCGACATCGCCGACGAACGGGCCGGACTCCCGGTCAGCGAACACGAGTTGACCCACACCTGGGACGGCGAGTCGCTGCACGTGCGGCACCACGTCGGCAGCTGGACGGTGCCCGCCCGGGGCGCACTGGCCGCCGCCGGCTGGGCCCGCGCCGCGGCCCCCGGTCTGGTCACCATGCGGACCGTCTACGACGACCTGACAGCGAGGAGCACGACATGACCACCGCGACCACCGTGACCGGCGCCGAGCCGAAGCCGCTGAGCCCGGCCGAGCGCCGGCTCGTCCTCCAGGTCGCCACCGGCGCCCGGATGCTCTCCCTCGACGGGCACGACGACTTCAACCAGGGCCAGATCTCCGCCCGGATCCCCGGCCGCGACGAGTTCTTCATCAAGGGCGCGCTGGTCGGCTTCGACGAGGCCACCCCGGACGACGTGGTCCGCTGCTCGGTGGACCACACCCTGCCCGCGCCGCCGCTCGCGCCGCCGGAGCTGCCGCTGCACCAGGCCATCTACCGGGCCCGCCCGGACGTCAACGGCATCGTGCACAGCCACGCGCCGTACACCCTGCTGTTCGGCGCCACCGACCTGCCGATGCGCCCGATCTCGCACGACGGCGCCTACTTCCGGGACCGGCTCGGCCTGTTCACCGAGACCAGCAACACCGTGCTGGACATCGAGACCGGCGAGCACATCGCCGAGGACCTCGCCGACCACCCGGCCGTCCTGCTGCGCAACCACGGCGGCGTGATCGTCGGCAAGAGCGTGCGGCACGCCTCGGTCTTCGCCCAGGTGCTGGAACGGGCCTGCCGGCTCCAGCTGACCGCCGAGGCCAGCGGCGTCCCGTACGTCTGGTCCACCGACCGGGACGTGGCCGCCAAGCAGGACTTCATCTACGCCGACCTGTCCGTCCGCTCCTACTGGGACTACGCGGTCCGCCGGGTCGCCCGGCACTGGCCCGAGGTCGCCGGCTGGGACCGCGGCTGACCGCGCCGCCCTTCCGTCCGATGCACCCGCCCCACCCGCCCCACCCGCTCCGCTCACCACGCCCGACACGCACAGAGGTGGTCCGATGAAGGTCCAGCGCATCCTGCCCACGGAGGAGGCGGCCGATCTGCTCGGCCTGGTCCGGGAGATCGCGGCCGGTGAACTCGCGCCCCGCGTCGCCGAGTTCGAGGCCAACCACGAGTTCCCCCGGGAGATCGTGCGCACCCTCGGCAAGGCCGGGCTGCTGAGCCTGCCGTACCCCGAGGAGTACGGCGGCGGCGGTCAGCCGTACGAGGTCTACCTCCAGGCGCTGGAGGAGATCGCCTACCACTGGTTCGGCGTCGCCGAGGCGGTCAACGTGCACAACCTCGCCTGCTTCGGCACCGCCACCTACGGCACCCCGGCCCAGCGCGCGGAGCTGCTGCCCGACATGCTGGGCGGCGAACTCCTCGGCGCCTACTGCCTGTCCGAGGCGGAGGCCGGTTCGGACGCCGCCTCGCTCACCACCCGGGCGGAGCGCGCGGACGACGGCTACCTGATCACCGGCACCAAGGCCTGGGTCACCCACGCCGGGCACGCGGACTTCTACAACGTGTTCAGCCGCACCGGCGGCCCCGGCGCCCGCGGCCTGTCCTGCCTGGTCGTCCCCGGCGACACGCCCGGCATGGTGGTGCACGAGCCGGAGCGGAAGCTGGGCGTCTGGTCCAACCCCACCGCGCAGGTCGGCTTCGAGGGCGTCCGGGTCCCGGCCGGGCGGCTGATCGGCCGCGAGGGCAAGGGCTTCCTGATCGCCATGGGCGCCCTGGACTGCGGCCGGCTGGGCATCGCCGCCTGCGCCGTCGGTATCGCCCAGGCCGCCGCCGACTACGCGGTGAAGTACGCCCGGGAGCGCCGCCAGTTCGGGCAGCGGATCGTCGACTTCCAGGGCGTCGGCTTCCTGCTCGCCGACATGGCCACCCAGATCGCCGCCGCCCGGGCGCTCACCCTGGCCGCCGCCCGGCTGAAGGACGCCGGCCTGTCGTACTCGCTGGAGGCGGCCAAGGCGAAGCTGTTCGCCACCGACGTGGCGATGAAGGTCACCACCGACGCGGTGCAGGTGCTCGGCGGCGCCGGCTACGTCGCCGACCACCCGGTGGAGCGGTGGATGCGGGAGGCCAAGCTGCTGCAGATCGTCGAGGGCACCAACCAGATCCAGCGCATGGTCATCTCGCAGGGCCTGGACTAGCGGATCCATCCGGCTCCGGTCCGATTTTCAGCAGGCGTCGTCGTACGAGGCAGAGCGAAGGGAACGTGCACCATCATGACCACCGTCGAGGAACGGACCATCAGGCTGGACTCCGCGCGGGCCGGCACCGGCCCGGCCACCTGGGGCCAGCGGGCGATCTGGGGTGTCGTCACTCGGCTCGGTGACGACGCCCCCCGCTACAACCTGCGGCTCGACCTCCCGGTCACCCCGCCCCGCCCCGCCGCCGCCGTCCTGGCGGACCTCACCGAGCTGCTCCGGATGCACGACAGCCTGCACACCCGGCTGCTCCCGGACGGCGCCGACGGCCTGGAGCAGGTCGTCGACGGCAGCGGCGACCTCGCCGTCACCGTCCGCGCGTGCACCGCCGCCGAGGCCCCCGCCGTCGGCGAGGCCCTGATGGAGGAGCTGGCCGGACGCTCCTTCGACCACGCGGCCGAATGGCCGTTCCGGGTCGGCCTGGTGGAGAGCGGGGGCCTGGTCCACCGGCTGGTGCTGGCCGCCTCGCACACCGCGATGGACCTGTGGGGCGAGGGCCGGATGCTCCGCGACCTCGCGCTGATCGAGGCCGGCGAGTCCGCCGAGGCGCTGCTCCGGGACCGCCCCGCGCTCCAGCCGCTGGAGGCGGCGGCGGTCCAGGCCTCGCCGCTCGGCCGCCGCCGGGACGAGGCCGCCCGCCGCTACTGGTGCGAGCGGCTGGCCGCCGGCCCCCGGCGGATCCACCACGACCCCGCCGCGCCGGAGCTCGCCGCCGACCCGCACCGGCTGTTCCCCAACGCCCTGCTGCGCTCGCCCGCGCTCGCCGTGGCGGTCGAGCCGGTGGCGGCCGAGCTGGGGGTGAGCGACGCCGCGCTGCTGCTCGGCGCCGCCTCCCACCAGCTGGCCCTGATGTCCGGGAGCGACGACGTGCTCTTCCAGGTGGTGGTCGGCAACCGCTTCCAGCCGGCCGCCGCCGAGTCGGTCAGCACGATGGCGCAGGAGGCCGTCTTCCTCCTCCCGGACGCGGCCACCGACTTCGCGGACGCGGTCCGGCGCACCCGGTCCGTCGCGTTCACCGCCTTCCGGCACGCCGGGTACGACAAGTGGGCGCTGGACCGGGAGCGGGCGGAGCTGATCGAGAAGGGCGAGGCGGGCGACCACTCGCACTGGTGGAACGACACCCGCGACCCGGGCAGCGGCCCGTTCGAGACGGTCGAGCGGCCGTCCGAGCCGCTGGCCGAACTGGCCGGCCGGACCGAGCTGAGCTGGCCGACCGACTTCCTGCCCCGGGCCAACGTCTCGCTGGCGGTGGACGTGCTGACCGCCCCCGGCGTCCTCGAACTCGCCATGACCGCCGACCCCGCCGTGTTCTCCCGCGCGGACATGGAGCGGTTCCTGCGCGGAGTGGAGGGGCTGGTCGTCGCCCGGGCGCTCGCCCTGGGGGACTGATGGGCGGGCGGTACGCGGGCGTCGCGGCGGGCATCGCGTGGACGGGTGAGGGCTACCAGGTCGAGGTCCTGGACGGGGCGGGCCGCCGGGTCGTCGAGGCGAGCAGCTGGGGTGCCGACCGGGTCGCCGAACTCGTGCCCTGGCTGCGGGGGTTGAGCGAAGGATCCGGTCTCGCCGTGGTCCTGGACAGCACCAACGGCCTGCTCGACGGTCCGCTGACCGCCGCCGGCCTGGACGTCTACCGGGCCGACCCCTGGCTGCTGCCGCCCCGGCCCCGGTTCGGCTCCGTCCCCGCCGAACGGCTCGCCCGCAGCGCCCTCGACGGCCCGGCCCGGGTGACCGCCGAGGGCGGCAGCCTGACCGGCCGCGCCGAGGAGTACCACGAGGGCGTCCGGCGCAGCGCGCCCGCGCAGGCCGCGATGACGGCCGCCGGGCGCTGCTTCGAGCACGGCCGGCGGGACACCCCGCGGGTCGCGCTGACCTTCGACGACGGCCCCGACCCGGTGCACACCCGGCAGGTGCTGGAGATCCTGGACCGCTACGGCGCCCGGGCGACGTTCTTCTGCGTCGGCCACCACGTCGCCGCGCTGCCGGACGAGGTCCGCCGGATCGCCGACGCCGGGCACGAGCTGGGCAACCACTCCTGGTCGCACCCCTTCCTGCCCGACCTCACGCCCGAGCAGCTGCGCGAACAGCTGGACCGGACCACGGAGGCGGTCGCCCGGGTCACCGGCGAGGCGCCGACCCGGTTCCGGCCGCCCTACGGCGGGCTCACCCCGGAGGTGCTGGCCACCCTCGCCGAGCACCCGGGCACCGTCACGCTCTGGGACGTCGACTCCCGCGACTGGTCCCGGCCCGGGCCGGAGCGGATCGCCGAGACCGTGCTCGGCGGCGTCCGGCCGGGCTCGGTGGTGCTGATGCACGAGGGCGCGGGCGACCGCGGCCAGACCGTCCGGGCCCTGCCGTCGATCATCGAGGGCCTGCTCGAACGCGGCCTGGAACCGGTCACCGTCGGCGAACTGGCCGCCGTCCCGGCCGCCCCCGCAGGCGTCCCCGTCACCCGATCCTGAACACCACGAAACACCACGAGCAACGGCTGGAGCATCGCGTCGTCATGAAGGAAGTCCTGGCAGACCACCCCGAGGCAGACCACCCGGCGGCGGACCCGTCCGACCCGTCCGACCCCTCGGTGTCCACCGGACCGGGCACCGACGGGCCGGCGATCTGGACCCGCAACTTCCGGTTCTACTTCACCGCCCGCAGCGCCGGCCTGCTCAGCTTCGCCATGCTGCCGGTCGCCGTCTCGGCCGGCCTGCTCAGCGCCGGGTACGGCGTCAGCATCGCGGGCTACGCGATGGCCTTCCTGGTCGGCCCGTTCGCCGGCCTGGTGCTGTTCGGCGGCGTCCTCGCCGACCGGTTCACCGCCCGCCGGATGATGATCTTCGCGGACCTGGCCAACCTCACCGCCCACGTGCTGCTCGCCCTGCTGTTCTTCCACGGCATCGACCACCTGTGGCAGCTCTACGCGATGCTGGTGATCGCCGGCGTCGCCAACGCGATGTTCCAGCCCGGCGCCTCCTCCACCGTCCCGCTGGTCTCCCGCGACGTCCAGGGCGCCAACGGCGTGCTGCGCACCTCCGAGGCGCTCACCGCGCTCGGCGGCCCGGCGCTGGCCGGCCTGCTGGTCGGCTTCGGCTCCACCGGCTGGGTGATGGTGATCGCCGCCGTCGCCTACGCCACCAGCGCCGTCTGCCTGTTCGCGCTCCGGCTCGGGAAGGTGCCCGCCCCGCCGGCCGGCGAGAGCCTGTGGCGCAACCTGGTCGGCGGCTGGTACGAGTTCCGCTCCCGCAGCTGGCTCTGGGGCGTGATCGTGATCTGGATGTTCTTCGCCGTCTTCTCCTGGGGGCCGCAGCTGTCGCTGGCCGCCGGCGTGATCGTCCCCGAACACGGCGCCACCGCCTTCGGCCTGCTCAACTGCGCGTTCGGCGCGGGCACCGTGGCCGGCGGCCTGCTCGCCATCCGTTTCAAGCCCGAACACCCGCTCGCGGCGGGCGCGGTGGCGATGCTGGCCTACCCGCTCTACCCGCTGGGCATCGTGCTCGGCTGGCCGGTCTGGCTGCTCGCCGCCGCCCAGGTCGCGGTCGGCGTCGGCATCACCATCTGGGGCGTCATGTGGGCGACCAGCGTCCAGACCCAGGTCCCCGGCGAGGCCCTGAACCGCGTCCACGCCTACGAGGTGGCCGGCTCCGTCGGCATGTTCCCGATCGGCAGCGCCCTGGCCGGCCCGGCGGTCGGCGCCTTCGGTACCGACAGCGTCCTCCTCGTCGGCGTCGTCGTCGCCCTCCTCACCGCCACCGCCCTCCTCCTCACCCGCCCGATCCGCACCCTCCGCCGCCTCCCCGACCGCGCCTGAGCGCCCCCCCCGCACCCCTGGGCCGTTCCCGCCACCACACGGGAGCGGCCCAGCGGCGTTCCGCCGGGGATCATCGGAGCACCCGCGGGTTCCGGTTCGTCGGCTCGGGCCGTTGACGTCTCACTCGGCGGAGAGGACCAGGCGGCGGGTGGTGTTGCGGTAGTTGAGGCGGGCGAGGGTGGTGGACATGGGGGTGTTGGTGAGGTCGGTGTCGGCGCGGATCTGGGTGGGGGTGGTCTCGGTGGCGAGGATGCGGGTGATCTCGGCGAGGATGTCGGTCGCGTAGCCGTGGCCGCGGTGGGCGGGGAGGACGCCGAGGTAGCCGACGACGGGGGAGGCGTGGTTGCGGGAGGGGAGGCCGAAGCCGACGGGTTCGCCGTCGGGGGTGCGGGCGACGCGCCACCAGGTGCGGTCGCCGAGCATGGTGTCGCGGTAGAAGGCGACGTCCTCGCGGGCCTGGGCCTCCTCGCCGACGCGGTCGGCCTCGGTGCGGGAGGCGGCGTCGAGGCTGCCGTCGAGGACCCGGCGGAACAGGTCGACGAAGACCTCGTCGTCGGGTTCCGGGGTGAAGTGGAGGCGGTCGGAGGGGGCCGGGAGGCCGGCCTCGGGGGTCCACTCGTAGCGGAGGCGCTCCAGGTCGGCCGGGAGGCCGGCGCGGCGGGCGGCCTCCTGCCGCCAGGCGACGGCGGCGTGGGTGTCGGGCTGCTCGCGCCAGTCGCCGGGGAGGACGAGGTGGTAGTCGGCCGGGGCTTCCAGGCCGGCCCGGGCGTAGTCGGCGTGGGCGGCGCTGAGCAGGTCGGCGGCCAGGGTGGTGCGCTCGGGGTCGGTCGGCACCGAGTCGTGGACGTAGAGGCCGTCGAGGGCGCTGGGGTGGGCGTCGTCCGGGTCGCCCCACCAGACGGCGAGGGCGAGCGGGGTGTCCTCGGGGGTGGCGGAGTCGGGTTCGGCGATCCAGGTCCAGGCGGGGCGGTACTCGCCGCTGGCGATCCGGGTCCGGTAGGTGTCGGCCGTCAGGCCGCCGGCGGGGCCGGTGGCGAGCAGCGGGAGGACGCGGTCGAGGTCGGAGGGGGTGGTCGGACGGATGATCACAATGCCTCTGGGGTGCTGGAGTTGGCGGCGCCGGCCCGGATGTCCGGTTGTTCAGGATACGTCGGAGATGGTGGTGGGAGCGGCGTGACGGTGTGGCGGCGGCCGGTCAGCGCGGTGACGGCCAGCAGCAGGCCGGTGCAGCACAGGAGCAGGGCGCTGCCGGGGTCGTCGGTGGTGGAGAGCAGGCGGCCGAGGGTGGGGGCGAGCGGGCCGCCGGGGGCTACCAGGGGGTTGCAGACCAGGGAGACCAGCGGGCCGGCCAGCAGGTAGCCGAGCAGGGTGCCGCCCTGGGTGAACATCCGGCGCAGGGCGAACACCCGCCCCTGGGCCTCGGCGGCGACGGCGGACTGCCAGAGCACCTGGGAGCAGCTGCTGACCACCGGCAGGCCGAGGAAGAAGGTGAAGGCGGCCGCCGCCAGCAGGCCCGGGCGCGGGTGGAGGCCGGCCAGCAGGACCGCGGCGCCGCTGAGGACGGTGGCCGCGGTGATCCAGGGCAGCGGACGGCGGGGGCCGGCCCAGACCGACATGGCGACGCTGCCGACCGCCAGGCCGAACCCGCCGGCGGTGCTGACCAGGGCGACCGCCGCGTTCTGGTCGTCGGCCGGGGTGGCGGACAGGACCAGGGGGAGCAGCAGGGCGGTCGCGGCGGCCTCCGCCGCGTTGAACACGGTGACCAGCCGGAGCAGGTGGCGCAGGCCCGGTTGGCCGGTGAGCAGCTTGCGGCCCTCGGTCAACTCGGCGCGCCAGCCTGGTCGATGGGTCGGCTGATCGGGTCGCCTGCGGTGGTCGGCCGGTTCGGGGAAGCGGGCGATCAGCAGGGTGAGCACGCCCAGGGCGAACGAGACGACGTCGACCAGCAGCACGGCGCGCAGGCCGCCCGCGCCGAGCAGGACGGCGGCCAGCATCGGGCCGAGCAACTGGGCGCCGGCCAGGGCGGTCTGGGTCATGGCGCCGGCCCGGCCGCGCTGGTCGGGCCGGACCATGCCGGTGACGGCGGCGGCCAGCGCGGGCCACTGGAAGGCGGCGCAGCAGGACTCCACGACGGTGGTCGCGTACACCTGCCAGATGGTGAGGTGCCCGGTGGTCTGGGCGGCGGCGAGTGCCGCGGCGGCGAGCATGGCGACGGTGTCCGCGCAGAGCAGGACGGTGCGGCGCCGGTGGCGGTCGACCAGGACGCCGGCGGCCGGGGCGGCCAGCATGCCGGGGGCGAAGCCGAGCAGCAGGCCGGTGGCGAACTGGGTGACGGAGCCGGTCTGTTGGTAGATCCACAGGCCGAGGGCGAAGCCGGAGATGCTGGAGCCGAGGGCGGTGAGCAGCCGGCCGGCCCAGACGATCAGGAAGACGGTCACGGCGCCTCCGGAGGGGTCGGCACCGGAGGCGGCGACAGGGGCAGGGGCGGGGGCATCGGGTGGCGGCTCCGTTCGGGAGGAGGGAGGAGGAGGGAGGGAAGGGTGGAGGGGACGGGGGCCGCCCCCTCCACCCGGCGGGGCCCGGTCAGCGCAGGTGGGCGGCCAGGACGGGGCCGATCAGGGCCAGCGCCTCCGGCGTGGTGAACCGGCTGTGCGGGATGGCCAGCGGGTGGTTCTCGATCGGGCCGTCCACGTGCTCGGCCCAGTGGTCGGTCAGCGGGGTGCCGTCGGCGCCCCGGCCCGGCAGGGCCTCGAAGAAGAGCACCGGGCCCCGGTAGCGGCCGGGCTGCTCGCCCTGGACGCCCTGGGCGAGGGTGATGTTGTTGGCGGTCACCTTGACCAGCCGCGCCAGCGCGGCCGGGTCCAGGCCGGCGAGCACGCTGCCGCGCTCCTCCAGCAGCCCCAGCACGGCCTCGGCGGAGGGGAGTTCGCCGTCCGGCGCGTCGAGCTCGTCGAGGTCGAGGCCGTCCAGGGCGAGCGAGAGGATCTCCGCGTCGCCGGGCCGCCCGGCGTGCCGGAACGAGCCGGTGGGGTGCGAGTCCAGCATCGCCAGCAGCGCCACCTCCTCGCCGTCCGCCTGGAGCTGGCGGGCCACCTCGTGCGCCACCGTGCCGCCGAAGGACCAGCCGAGCAGGTGGTACGGGCCGCTCGGCTGCACCTCGCGGATCAGCCGCAGGTAGTCGGCGGCCATCTCGGCGACGGTGCCCGGCAGTTCGCCGGTGCCGTCGAGACCGCGGGCCTGCACCGCGTACAGCGGCCGGTCGCGGTCCAGGTGCCGGACCAGGCCGGAGTAGCACCAGCCGAGGCCGCCGCCGGGGTGCACGGCGAACAGCGGCGGGCGGGAGCCGCCGGTCCGCAATGGCAGCAGCCGGCCCAGCCCGGCGGTGGACTCGCCGCTGCCGCTCCCAGCGGCCCCGGCGCCGATCCGCTCGGCGAGCAGGGCGACGGTCGGCGTCTCGAACAGCGCGCGCAGGCCGATCTCCGCGCCCAGCTCCTCGCGGATCCGGGCGGTCAGCCGGGCGGCGAGCAGCGAGTGGCCGCCCAGGTCGAAGAAGTTGTCGTCGATGCCGACCTGCTCGGTGTTGAGGACGGCCGCGAACAGGTCGCGGAGCACGTGCTCCCGCGGCGTACGGGGGGTGCGGCCGGCGACCGGACCGGCGGTGTCGGGGACGGGCAGGGCGCGGCGGTCGAGCTTGCCGTTCGGGGTGAGCGGCAGGGTGTCGAGCAGGACGACCGCGGAGGGCAGCTGGTAGGCGGGGAGCCGGGTGGCGGCGGTGGCGCGCAGCTCGGCCGGGTCGGGCGCGGCGCCGGGGGCGGGGACGAGGTAGGCGACCAGGCGCGGGTCCCCGGGGTGGTCCTCGCGGAGCAGGACGGCGGCCTGGGCGATGTCCGGGCGGCTGGTGAAGTGGGTCTCGATCTCGGCGGGTTCGATCCGGAAGCCGCGGAGCTTGATCTGGTCGTCGGTGCGGCCGAGGAATTCGAGCCGGCCCGAGCCGGCGCCGTCGTGCTGCCAGCGGCCGAGGTCGCCGGTGCGGTACATCCGGGAACCGGGCTCGCCGAACGGGTCGGGCAGGAAGCGCTCGGCGGTGAGCGCGGGGCGGCCCAGGTAGCCGCGGGTGACCAGGTCGCCGGCGATGTACAGCTCGCCGCCGACGCCGACCGGCAGCGCCCGCAGCGCCTCGTCCAGCGCGTACATCCGGGTGTTCCAGATCGGGCGGCCGATGGTGATCACGCCGGAGGGCGCGCTGTCGCCGGGCTCGATCCGGAACTCGGTGCAGCCGACGGTGGTCTCGGTCGGGCCGTACTCGTTGATCACGGTGGCGCCCGGGTGGCGGCGGCGCCACTCGTCCAGCACCTCGCCCATCAGCGACTCGCCGCCGAGCACCAACTGCTCGGTGGGGGAGAAGCGTTCGGGCAGCGCGGTGAGCAGGGCCAGGTGGCTCGGGGTGGCCTTGACGAAGCTCGGCCGGTCGAACTCCCGCGCGCTGGGCGCCTCGTCGTCCAGCTCGATCAGCTGGACGGTGCCGCCGCTGGTGAGCGGGGCGAACAGGCCGGTGACGGTGAGGTCGAAGGAGACCGGCGAGTGGACCAGCGCCCGGCCGGCCACGCTGCCGTAGGCCTCGCGGGCCCAGGCCAGGTAGGCGTCCAGCGAGTGGTGCTCGACCACCACGCCCTTGGGGCGGCCGGTGGAGCCGGAGGTGTAGATCACGTAGGCCGGGTTGCGCAGCGACAGAGGGGCCGCGCGGTCGGCGTCGGTGAGGTCGTGCGCGGGCAGGGCCGCCAGCGCGGCGACGGTGTCCGGGGCGTCGAGCAGCAGGCGCGGGTGCTCGGTGGCGGGCAGCAGACCGGCCGCCTCGCTCGTGGTGAGCACGCACAGCGGCTCGGCGTCGGCCAGCGTG
Source organism: Kitasatospora sp. NPDC093806 (assembly GCF_040683335.1). Classification (NCBI taxonomy): domain Bacteria; kingdom Bacillati; phylum Actinomycetota; class Actinomycetes; order Kitasatosporales; family Streptomycetaceae; genus Kitasatospora; species Kitasatospora sp. NPDC093806. The sequence goes on along the minus strand of NZ_JBFBDO010000039.1, from coordinate 47,733 downwards.
TAGGCGATCCGCTCGCCCGGGTGGGTGAGGTCGACCGGCAGGTACGCCGCACCGGACTTGAGCACCGCGAGCACGGCGACCAGGGTCTCCACCGAACGCGGCACGGCCAGGGCGACCAGCCGCTCGGGGCCGGCGCCCTGTGCCACCAGGTGGCGGGCCAGCCGGTTGGCGGCGGTGTCGAGCTGGGCGTAGCTGAGGGTGTCGGTGGCGCCGGAGGTGCCGCAGGTGACGGCGGGGGCGTCGGGGGTGCGGGCGACCTGGGCGGCGAACAGCTCCGGCAGGGTCCGTCCGGGCAGCTCGCGCCGCTCGCCGTTCCAGTCGGTGAACAGGGCCCGGCGCTCGTCCTCGTCGAGCAGGTCGATGTCGTGGATCGGGGTGTCGGGGTGTTCGGCGGCGCTGCGCAGGATGCGCTGGAACTGGGTGGAGAGGCGCTCGATGGTGGCGGGCTCGAAGAGGTCGGCGGCGTACTCGATGGTGACGGTGAGGCCGTTCGGGGCGCCGTCGGCGGTGTGCTGCTCGCTGACGGTGAAGGAGAGGTCGAACTTCGCCGCCCGGCCGGTGTCCTCGCTCGGGTCGGCGGCCGCCTCCGCGCCCCAACTGTCGGGCCCGGTGGTGGTGTTGTTGAGGGTGAGGATGGTTTGGAAGAGGGGGTGGCGGTGGGGGGTGCGGGTGGGGTTGAGGGCTTCGACGAGGCGTTCGAAGGGGAGGTCTTGGTGGGTGAGGGCGGTGAGGTTGAGGTCGCGGGTGTGGTGGAGGAGTTGGGTGTGGGTGGGGTTGCCGGTGGTGTTGGTGCGGAGGGTGAGGGTGTTGATGAAGAAGCCGATGAGGTGGTCGTGGTGGGGGTGGGTGCGGCCGGCGGTGGGGGTGCCGATGGGGAGGTCGGTGCCGGCGCCGTTGCGGGTGAGGAGGGTGGCGAGGGCGGCGTGGAGGGTGTGGAAGAGGGTGGCGTGGTGGGTGTGGGCGTGGGTGGTGAGGTGCTGGTGGACGAGGGGGGTGGTGTGGGTGGTGTGGGTTTTGGCGTGGTGGGTGGGGGTGGTGGGTCGGGGGTGGTCGGTGGGGAGGGGGATTTCTTCGGGGAGGTTGGTGAGGTGGGTGGTCCAGTGGGTGAGTTGCTGCTGGAGGGTGTGGTCGAGGTGGTGGTGTTGCCAGAGGGTGTGGTCGGCGTACTGGATGGGGAGGTGGGGCCAGTCGGGGGTGGTGTGGGTGGTGTGGGCGTGGTAGGCGGTGGTGAGGTCGTGGGTGAGGGGGCGCATGGACCAGCCGTCGCCGGCGATGTGGTGGAGGACGAGGGTGAGGAGGTGCTGGTCGGGTGTGAGGGTGAAGAGGGCGGCGCGCAGGGGGAGTTGGGTGGTGAGGTCGAAGGGCTGGGCGGCGAGGTCGGCGATGCGCTCGCGGGCGGTGGTCTCGTCGGTTTCGACCACAACGAGCGGGACGAGTGAGGGCGTGGCGGGGTGGATGTGCTGGCGGGGTTCGCCGTCGGTTTCGGGGAAGGCGGTGCGCAGGGTCTCGTGCCGCTCGACGACGTCGTCCAACGCGGCCTGCAGGGCCTGGACGTCGACCGCCTCGGTCAGCCGCAGGACGACCGGGATGTTGTAGGAGGCGCGCTCGGTCTCGTCCATCCGGTTGAGGAACCAGAGCCGGGACTGCGCGTAGGAGAGCGGGATCCGCTCCGGCCGCTCCATCCGGGTCAGCGGCGGCAGCGCGGTGGCGGGCGCGGCGAGGTCCAGCCGCTCGGCGAGGGCGGCGACGGTCGGCGCCTCGAACAGCTCGCGCACGCCCAGCTCGACGCCGAGCCTGCCGCGGACGGCGGCGACCAGGCGCATCGCCAGCAGCGAGTGGCCGCCCAGGTCGAAGAAGTTGTCGTCGATGCCGGTGACCTCGGTGTCGAGGACGGTGGCGAAGAGCTCGCGGAGGACCTCCTCGCGCGGCGTGCGGGGCGCGCGGCCGGCGGGGCGCGCGGTGCTGTCGGGTGCGGGGAGGGCGCGGCGGTCGAGCTTGCCGTTCGGGGTGAGCGGCAGGGTGTCCAGCAGCACCAGGGCCGACGGGACGAGGTAGGCGGGGAGCCGGCCGGCGGCGGTGGCGCGCAGCTCGCCGGGGTCGGGCGTACTGCCGGGAGCGGCGACGAGGTAGGCGACCAGGCGCGGGTCCCCGGGGTGGTCCTCGCGGAGCAGGACGGCGGCCTGGGCGATGTCGGGGCGGGCGGTGAAGTGGGTCTCGATCTCGGCGGGTTCGATCCGGAAGCCGCGGAGCTTGATCTGGTCGTCGGTGCGGCCGAGGAACTCGATCACGCCGCCGCGCCAGCGGCCGAGGTCGCCGGTGCGGTACATCCGGGAGCCGGGCTCGCCCAACGGGTCCGGCAGGAAGCGCTCGGCGGTGGCCCCCGGGCGGCCGAGGTAGCCGCGGGCCAGGCCGGCGCCGGCGATGAACAGCTCGCCCGGCACGCCCGGCGGCACCTGGCGCAGGCCCGCGTCGAGCAGCTGGACCCGCATGTTGTCCAGCGGCCGGCCGATCGGCACGGTGCTGCCGAGCTCGTCCCCGGCGGTGACCGGGTGCCGGGTGGCGAAGACGGTGGTCTCGGTCGGCCCGTAGCCGTCCACCACCCGCAGGCCCGGGTGGGCGGCGAGCACGCGGCGCACCGCGGCCGCCGGGACGACGTCGCCGCCGGTCATCACCTCGCGCACCCCGGCCAGGCACTGCGGCGCGTCCTCGGCGAGCAGCCGGAACAGGCCGGCGGTCAGCCAGAGCGCGGTGACCTCGTGCTCGGCGATCAGGCGGGCGATCCGCTCGGCGTCCAGCTCGCCGGCCGGCGCGACCACGACCTGGCCGCCGCTGAGCAGCGGCACCCACAGCTCGTAGGTGGCGGCGTCGAAGGCGTGCGGGGAGTGGAACAGCACGCGCTCGTGGTGGCCGTCCTGCTGCCACCAGCGGTCGGCGGCGAGCGCGGCCACGTCCGCGTGGGTGACGGCGACGCCCTTGGGGGTGCCGGTGGAGCCGGAGGTGTACATCACGTAGGCGAGCCGGTCCGGCTGGACGACGGGGAGGGCGTCGGCGAGGGCGGGCTCCGGCAGCGGGGCCGAGACGTCCACCACCCGGACGCCGGCCGCGGCCTGGGCCCGGACGAACGGCAGGTCGCGGGTGGCCGCGTCGACCAGCAGCAGCTCGGCGCCGGTGTCGGCGAGCACCAGGGCCATCCGCTCGGCCGGCCAGTTCTCGGCCAGCGGCACGTACGCGCCGCCCGCCCGGACCACGGCGAGCGTGCTGACCACCAGTGCCGTCGAACGCTGCTGGAGCAGCGCGACCGGGCGTTCCCCGCCGGCGCCCAGCGCGGTCAGGTGGCGGGCCAGCCGCTCGGTGGCGGTGTCGAGCTGGGTGTAGCTGAGGGTGTGGGTGCCGCAGGTGACGGCGGGGGCGTCGGGGGTGCGGGCGACCTGGGCGGCGAACAGCTCCGGCAGGGCGGCGGCGGGCAGCGGGTGGACGGCGCCGGTGGCGAGCGCGGCCAGCTCGGCCCGGCCGGCGTCGCCCAGCAGGTCGATCTCGTGGATCGGGGTGTCGGGGTGTTCGGCGGCGCTGCGCAGGATGCGCTGGAACTCCTCGGCGAGCCGCTCGATGGTGGCGGGCTCGAAGAGGTCGGCGGCGTACTCGATGGTGACGGTGAGGCCGTTCGGGGCGCCGTCGGCGGTGTGCTGCTCGGCCACCGAGAACGACAGGTCGAACTTGGCGGCGCTCGCGAACTCCACCTCCTGGGCGACGAGTCCGGAGTCCGCGCCGGTGGTGTTGTTGAGGGTGAGGATGGTTTGGAAGAGGGGGTGGCGGTGGGGGGTGCGGGTGGGGTTGAGGGCTTCGACGAGGCGTTCGAAGGGGAGGTCTTGGTGGGTGAGGGCGGTGAGGTTGAGGTCGCGGGTGTGGTGGAGGAGTTGGGTGTGGGTGGGGTTGCCGGTGGTGTTGGTGCGGAGGGTGAGGGTGTTGATGAAGAAGCCGATGAGGTGGTCGAGGTGGGGGTGGGTGCGGCCGGCGGTGGGGGTGCCGATGGGGAGGTCGGTGCCGGCGCCGTTGCGGGTGAGGAGGGTGGCGAGGGCGGCGTGGAGGGTGTGGAAGAGGGTGGCGTGGTGGGTGTGGGCGTGGGTGGTGAGGTGCTGGTGGACGAGGGGGGTGGTGTGGGTGGTGTGGGTTTTGGCGTGGTGGGTGGGGGTGGTGGGTCGGGGGTGGTCGGTGGGGAGGGGGATTTCTTCGGGGAGGTTGGTGAGGTGGGTGGTCCAGTGGGTGAGTTGCTGCTGGAGGGTGTGGTCGAGGTGGTGGTGTTGCCAGAGGGTGTGGTCGGCGTACTGGATGGGGAGGTGGGGCCAGTCGGGGGTGGTGTGGGTGGTGTGGGCGTGGTAGGCGGTGGTGAGGTCGTGGGTGAGGGGGCGCATGGACCAGCCGTCGCCGGCGATGTGGTGGAGGACGAGGGTGAGGAGGTGCTGGTCGGGTGTGAGGGTGAAGAGGGCGGCGCGCAGGGGGAGTTGGGTGGTGAGGTCGAAGGGCTGGGTGGCGAGGTCGGCGATCCGCTGGCGGGCGGTGGCCTCGTCGGTTTCGACCACAACGAGCGGGATGAGTGAGGGCGTGGCGGGGTGGATGTGCTGGCGGGGTTCGCCGTCGGTCTCGGGGAAGCTGGTGCGCAGGGTCTCGTGGCGCTCGACGACGTCGTCCAGCGCGGCCTGCAGGGCCTGCACGTCGACCGTCTCGGTCAGCCGCAGCACCACCGGCATCGCATACGCGCTGGTCGCGTCGGCACCCTCCATCCGGTTGACGAACCAGAGCCGGCGCTGGGCGAAGGACAGCGGCAGCACCTCCGGCCGCTCCATCCGGGTCAGCGGCGGCAGCGCGGCGGCGGGCGCGGCGAGGGCCAGCCGGGCGGCCAGCTCGGCGACGGTCGGCGCCTCGAACAGCTCGCGCACACCCAGCTCGACGCCCAGCTCGGCGCGGACCGCCCCGACCAGGCGCATCGCCAGCAGCGAGTGGCCGCCCAGGTCGAAGAAGCTGTCGTCGATGCCCGGCTCGCGCTCGGCGCCCAGCACCTCGGCGAAGATCCGGCAGAGCGCGGCCTCCCGCTCGTCGCGCGCGGCGCGCCCGGCGGGGGCGTCCTGGCGGGGCGGGGCGGGCAGCGCCCGGCGGTCCAGCTTGTTGTGCGCGGTCAGCGGCAGCGCGTCCAGCACCACCAGCGCCGACGGCACCATGTAGCCGGGCAGCGCCTTCGCCAACTCCCGGCGCAGGAGAGCCGGTTCGACCTCGGCGCCGGGCACCGGGACGAGGTAGCCGACCAGCTGCTTGTCTCCCGGCCGGTCCTCGCGCACCATCACGGCAGCCGCCGCCACCGGCTCCAGCGCGGCCAACGCGGCCTCCACCTCGCCCAGTTCGATCCGGAAGCCGCGGATCTTCACCTGGTCGTCCAGCCGGCCGAGGAACTCGATCGCCCCGTCGGCGCGGTGGCGGGCCAGGTCGCCGGTGCGGTAGAGCCGGGCGCCGGGCGCGCCGAACGGGTCCGGGACGAAGCGCTCGGCGGTCAGCCCCGGTCGGCCCAGGTAGCCGCGGGTCACCTGCGCGCCGCCGATGAACAGCTCGCCCGGCACCCCGGTCGGCACCGGCTCGCCGTGCCCGTCCAGCACGTACGCCCGGACGTTGCCCAGCGGGCGGCCGATCGGCACGGTCGCGGTGCCGGCCAGCTCCGCGAGGGACGGGTGGTGGGTGGTGACGCCGACCGTGGTCTCGGTCGGCCCGTAGTGGTTGAGGACGGCGCACTCCGCCCGGCCCAGCAGCTCGCGCACATAGGTGCTGGTCGAACCCTCGCCGCCCATGATCAGGCCGCGCCGGGGCAGCACCCGGTGCTCGGCGCCCGGCCCCTCCAGGGCGGCCAGGTGGGAAGGGCTGATCTTCAGGTAGTCGATCGCGTGCTCGGCGAAGTAGGCCGCCAGCAGCCGCCCGTCCGCGGCGGTGTCGGCGTCCACCATGTGCAGGGTGCCGCCGCCCAGCAGTGCGGCGGACAGCACGGTCACGCAGGAGTCGAAGGTGAACGGCTGCACCATCGCGTACCCGGCCCCGCCCGCCAGGCCGAGCGCGGACACCACCGCCGTGCGGTAGTTGAGGACCTGGCGGTGCTCGACCACCACGCCCTTGGGCCGTCCGGTCGAGCCGGAGGTGAACAGCACGTACGCCGCCTGGCCCGGGTCGACGGCCACCTCGGGGGCGGTGTCGGGCAGCGCGTCGAGCGCCGCGTCCGCGACCACCACCGCCCGCACCCCGGCCGGCAGCCGGCCGGCCCCGGCGGCATCGGTGATCACCACGGGGGCGGCGGTGTCGGCGAGGATCATCGCCATCCGCTCCTGCGGCTGGGCCGGGTCGATCGGCACGTAGCAGCCGCCGGCCTTGAGCACGGCCAGCAGCGCGACCACCGTCCCGGCGCTCCGCTCCAGGCGGATGCCGACCGGGGTCTCGGCGCCGACGCCCAGCCCGCGCAGGTGGTGGGCCAGCCGGTTGGCCAGCCGGTCCAGTTCGGCGTAGCTGTGGCTGCCGTCGGCGCCGACCACCGCGACGGCCCCGGGAGTGCGGGCGGCCTGCTCGGCGAACCGGCCGTGGAAGGTGCCGGGTGCCACCTCCAGGGCGGTGGCGTTCCAGTCGTCCAGCACCAGCCCGCGCTCGGCGGCGGTCAGCAGCGGCAGCCGGCCGACCGGGCGGGCGGCGTCGGTGGCGGCCTCGCGCAGCAGCGCGGCGAAGTGGGCGAGCAGCCGCTCGGCGGAGCGCTCCTCGTAGCGGTCGGTGCGGTACACCAGGGTCAGCGCCAGGGTCCCGCCGGCCTCCGAGCCGGCCTCCGAGCCGGTCTCCGAGGCGGCAGCCGAGACGGACTCAGAGACGGTGAAAGTGAGGTCGCGCTTGGCGTCGGCCGGGCCGGCCCCGTCCAGCGGGCGCAGCACCAGCTCGCCGGCGGGTGCCTCGGCGGCGGTGCCCGGGGCGGCCTGGTCGAGCACCAGCATGGTGCGGGCCAGCCCGTCCGGCGACTGGGCCCGCAGTGACGCGGCCAGCTGCTCGAACGGGACCTCCTGGTGCCGGAAGTCCTGCCGGGTCGCCTCGGTGACGCGGTCCAGCAGCTCGGCGAAGGTCGGTTCAGCCCCGGTGGTGCCGGGCGACAGGTCGCCGCGCAGCAGCAGGGTGTTGACGAAGCAGCCGATCAGGCCCTCCAGTTCGGTGCGCTCACGGCCGCCGACCGGGGTGGCCACCACCGGCTCCGTCCCGCCGCCGTAGCGGTGCAGCAGCACCTGGAGCGCCGCCAGCGCCACCGTGAAGAGCGTGGTCCGGTGCGCGGCGGCCAGCGCCCGCAGACCGGCCGTGACCTCGGCTGACAGCTCCAGGCTGTGCGAGCCGGCGCCCGCGCCGCCCGCCGGACGGCCGGCGGCGGTGGCCGGCGGCGGGGTGTCCGCCAGACCGGAGAGCCGCTGCCGCCAGTGGTCGAGGCTCTCCTGGTAGCCGGGGCCGGCCATCCGGCCGCGCTGCCAGGCGGCGAAGTCGCCGTACTGCACCGGGAGTTCCGGCAGGAAGCCACCACCGTCCGCCCGGTAGGCCGCCGCGAGCTCGGCCAGCAGCACGTTCACCGACCAGGCGTCGGCGGCGATGTGGTGGATCGTCAGCAGCAGGACGTGCTCCTGCTCGCCGGTGCGCAGCAGCGCGGCCCGCAGCAGCGGCCCGGCCGCCAGGTCGAACGGGGTGTGCGCCTCCGCGGCCAGCAGTTCGCGCACCCGTGCCTCGACGCCGTCCGCTTCGCCCGTCGCCCGCAGGTCGGTCACCGGGAGCTCGAACCCGCCGGCCGGCTGCACCAGCTGGACCGGCGCGCCGTCCGCCCCGGTGGCGAAGGTGGTGCGCAGCACCTCGTGCCGGGCGATCACCGTGCGGAACGCCCCGGCCAGCCGCTCGACGTCCAGCGGCCCCGAACAGGCCACCGCCATCGGCACGTTGTACGCCGCCGAGGCCGGTTCGAGCTGCTGGGCCAGCCAGATCTGCTCCTGGGCGAAGGAGAGCGGCACCGGCGCCCCCGGGTCGCGGCGCGGCACCCCGGCCGGGGCGGCGGCCCGGCGGCCGGCCAGCCGCTCGCGCAGCCGGGCCTCCAGCCGGGCCCGCTGCTCGGGCGACAGCTCGGCGATCCGGCGGGCGGTGTCGGCGTCGGTCGCGGTCGCGGTCGCGGTCGCGGTCGTGGCGACGGCGGTGGCGACGGCGGTGCTGTCGGCGGTGCCGGCGGTGTCGGCGGCGCGGTGGGTGGTGCTCACGGTGCTCTCCCCGGAGAGGTCAGGCGGCCCGAAGGCGGTGGATGGAAGGCGGAGCCGGCGGGCGGGCCGCGGTCGAACGGCGGGCGGTCGGACCGGGCGGCGGTCAGAACAGGACGCGGGATCCGGCGCCGGCCCGGGTGTCCCGGGACTTGCGCAGGTCGCGGGCGACGTTGACCCGCTTGAGCCAGCGGTCGGTGCCGTCGAAGCGCGCCGCGAACGAGCTGCGGCCGTGCACCGCGCGGTAGTTGTCGACGAAGACGATCTCGCCGGGGGCCAGCGCGGCGCCGCCCAGCCGGCGGTCGATCTCCGCCGAGAGCCGCTCCAGCGCGCCCCGGGCCTCCGGGTCCAGCCGGTCCAGGTCCATGAAGTACGGGTCCAGGCACAGGTACGGGTCGGCCGGCGGACCGAGCAGCACCGGCACCGGCACGGCGTCGTCGCGCATCCGCTTCAGCCGCTCGTACGCCGCCGTCAGCAGCTCGTCCCCGCCGGGCAGGTCCCGGCCGGGGCCGCTGTCGAGCATCTGGAGGTGGGAGTTGTCGGGCAGCATGTAGAACCGCGGCTCGGCGAGCACCCGCCGGTCCTCGGCGGAGATCTCCAGGTCCTGCACGCCGACGAAGGTGGTCGGCACCCGGTCCGGGTTGCGCAGGCAGAGCAGGCCCACGTAGTCGCCCCGGTAGGGGTGGAAGGCGTCCTCGACGTGCCAGAAGATGGTCTGGTTGCTGCCGGTGCCGATCTGCTCGTCCTCGTGGCCGCGGACCGGCAGGACGTCGTGCACCAGGTAGCCGTCCTGCTGGGTGGCCCAGGCGACCGGCTCGCCGAGCAGCGCCCCGCAGAGCAGCAGGAAGATCTCCTCGCGCAGCGCCGGGGACACCCCGGTGCGGTGCTGCCAGTGCGCGGGGGTGGCGCCGATCCGGTCCTGGTCGACCCGGTAGCCGGAGACCACGCAGGCGCCGGCCGGCTCGTGCAGCCGGAAGTCGGTCAGGAAGCGGCGCAGCGCGAGCGGCAGCCGGTGGGACTGGATGGTCAGCTCGTCCTGGAGGGCCTGGTCCTCGACGTCGCTGTGCCGGGCGGCCAGCTCGTCGAGCAGGACGGCGATCGCGTCGGCGTCGGCGGGGTCGAGCGTCAGGGTGTGCATGGGTCGGGTCACCTCGGTGGGTCGGTGGGGCGGTGGGACGGCGGCTCAGCGGGCCGCGGGCAGCAGCGCGGCGAGCCGGTCGAGGCCGGCGGTCAGCTCCTCGGCGGCGCCGCCGAAGCCGAGCCGGATGTGCCGGGGGGCGCCGAAGCAGGAGCCGGGCACGACCAGCACGCCGTGCTCGCGGTCCAGCCGGTCGGCGAACTCGGTCACGTCCGCCACCGTGGTCAGTTCGGGGAAGGCGGTGACGCCGCCGGCCGGCAGGTCGGCGGTCACCCGGCCGCGGTGCTCGGCCAGCCAGTCGGCCAGCACCTTCCGGTTGGCGGTGGCCTGGGCGAGCCGGGGGCGCAGCAGCTCGTCGGCGTGCCGGACGGCGTGCGTGGCGACCGCCTCGACCAGCGGGGAGAGCGCCAGGCTGGTGTAGTCGCGGCGGCGCACGCAGCCGGCCAGCACCTCGGGCGCGGCCAGCGCCCAGCCGACCCGCAGGCCGGGCAGGCCGTACGCCTTGGACAGGGTGCCGAAGGAGATCGCCCGCGGGTAGCCGGGGGCCGGGTCGGGCAGCGGCGCGCGGTCGTACACCAGGTGCTGGAAGGCGTTGTCCCAGGCGAGCCAGGTGTCGAAGCGGGCGCAGGCGGCGACGATGGCGGCCTGCTGCTCCTCGGTGACGGTGGCGCCGGTCGGGTTGTGCGGGAAGTTGACCACCACCATGGAGGTGTGCGGGCCGATCAGCGCCAGCAGCTCGTCCTCGTTGGTGACCACGCCGTTCTCGGTGCGCATCGCCCACGGGACGATCCGGCAGCCGATCGAGACGGCCACCTCGACCAGCGCGTGGTAGGCGGGCGTCTGCACCACGACCTCGTCGCCGGGCTTCAGCAGGGCGTGCATGACCAGGTAGATCGCCTCGCTGGAGCCCTGGGTGGCGATGATCGAGCCGGGGTCGGTGCCGTGCCGCTCGGCGAGCGCGGCGCGCAGCGGCTCGCCGCCCAGCGAGTGGCTGTCGCGGAACACGATGTCGCCGAGCGAGGAGGCGTCGGTGCCGGCCAGGGCGAGGACCTGGTCGACGGTGTAGTTCTCGACGCCGCTGCTGCTGATGTCGTAGGTGGTGGTGAAGTACCGCTCGCGGAGCCAGTCCTCCAGCGGGGCCGGGGCGATGGGCATGGGGTTCCTCCAGAGAGAGTCGAATGGGCTAGGGGGGAGTGCGGGGTCAGGCGAGGCCGTCCTCGGCCTCCAGTTCGGCGAGCAGCAGCGCCAGGTCGTCCGGGTCGGTGTCGGCGGCCTGCAGCTGCACCACCCGCAGCGCCAGCTCGGCCACCGTGGGGGCCTCGTAGAAGACCCGCAGCGGCACCTCGACCTGGCAGGCCTCGCGCACCCGGGCGGCGAACCGGGCGGCCAGCAGCGAGTGCAGGCCCAGGTCGAACAGGTTGTCGTGGACGCCGACCGCCGGCAGGCCGAGCAGTTCGCCGGCCAGGTCGGCGATCTCCCGCTCGGCGGGGGTGCGCGGCGCCACCGCCGCGCCGCCGGCCAGCTCGGCCCGGCCGGGCCGGGGCAGCGCGCCGCGGTCGAGCTTGCCGTTGCCGTTCAGCGGCAGCGCGGGCAGCAGCACGAGCGCGGACGGCACCAGGTACTCGGGCAGCCGCTCGCGCAGCGCGGCCCGCAGCTCGAAGACGTCCGGCTCGGTGCCGGGGGCGGCCACCACGTAGCCGACCAGCCGCCGCTCGCCCGGCTCGTCCTCGCGGACGATCACCGCGGCGGCGCCGACCTCGGGCCGCTCGGCGAGCTGGGCCTCCACCTCGCCGGGCTCGATCCGGTGGCCGCGGATCTTCACCTGCTGGTCCGCCCGGCCGATGAACTCCACCTCGCCGTCGGCGCGGTGGCGGGCCAGGTCGCCGGTGCGGTAGAGCCGGGCGCCGGGCGCGCCGAACGGGTCCGGGACGAAGCGCTCGGCGGTCAGGCCCGGCCGGCCCAGGTAGCCGCGGGCCAGGCCGGCGCCGCCTAGGTGCAGTTCGCCCGGGGAGCCGATCGGCACCGGCTGTCCGGCCGGGTCGAGCAGGTGGACGGTGGTGTTGGGCAGCGGACGGCCGATCGGCAGGGCGTCGCCGCCCACCGGCTCGGCGGTGACCCGCTTGGTGGTGGAGGTGCAGCTCACCTCGGTCAGCCCGTACACGTGCACCAGCGGCACCCCGAACCGCTGCCAGGCGGCCAGCCGGTCCCGGCGCACCCGCTCGCCGCCCATCGCGACGAACCGCAGCTCCGGCGGCGGGGTGGTGCCGGTGCGGGCCAGCTCGGCGGTCCAGTCGTGCCAGTAGGCGGTGGTCAGCTCCAGGCCGGTGATCCGGTGCTCGGCCAGGTACCCGGTCAGGTCGACGCCGTCGGCCAGCAGCCGGGCGCCGGGCAGGACGACGGTGGCGCCGGTGGCGAGGGCCGGGAACAGCTCCTCCAGCAGCACGTCGAAGCCGGTGGAGGCGAGCTGCAGGAAGCGGTCGCCGGGGGCCAGCCGGAACTCCTCGGCCATCGCCAGGGTGAAGTTCACCAGGCCCCGGTGGGTGAACATCGAGCCCTTGGGGGTGCCGGTGGTGCCGGAGGTGAAGAACACGCAGGCCAGCGACTCGGGCTCGGCCGGGAGGGTGGCAACGGCCGGGGCGTCGGAATCCTCCGGGCCCTCGATCGGCAGCACCGTCAGCCCGTCCGGCAGCCAGGCCGGGTCGCCGTCGGTGAGCACCAGCCGCGCGCCGGACAGCTCCAGCAGGGTGCGCAGCCGCCGCTCCGGCAGCGCCGGGTCCAGCGTGGTGAACGCCGCGCCCGCCTTCAGCACCCCGAGCAGGGCGGTGACCAGCGCCGGCGTCGGGCCCGCGTGAACGGCCACCACGGTCTCCGGGCCGACGCCCAGCGCGCGCAGCCGGGCGGCGCAGCGCTCGGCGCCGGCCGTCAGCTCGGCGTAGCTGGTGGTCACGCCCGCGTGCTCCAGCGCCGGGGCGTCCGGGGTGCGGGCGGCGGCCGCCGCGACCAGCTCGTGCACACCGCCGGCCGGGACCGGACGGGCGGTCGCGTTCCACTCGGTGACCACGGTGCGCCGCTCGGCCGCGTCCAGCAGCGGCAGCCGGGACAGCACGGTCTCCGGCGCCTCGGCGGCGGCCGCCAGCAGCACCCCGAAGCGGTGCGCCAGCCGGTCCACGCTCGCCGCGTCGAACAGGTCCGTCGCGTACTCGACCGTGAAGGCGAGCCCGCCGTCCCGCTCGACGGCGGTGAACAGCAGGTCCATCAGGCAGGAGCCGGTCTCCGCGTCCAGCGGCTCGACCCGCAGCCCGGCGAAACCGGCCCGCGGCGGGCGGGCGCTCTGCAGCGTCAGCATGGTCTGGAACACCGGGTGCCGGGCCGGGTCGCGCTCGGCCCCGACCGCGTCCAGCACCTGCTCGAACGGCACCTCCTGGCCGTCGAAGTCGGCCAGCACGCGCTCCCGGGTGCGCTCCAGCAGCGCGGCGAAGGCCGGATCGCCGGAGAGGTCGCCGCGCAGCGCCAGGCTGTTGACGAAGCAGCCCACCAGGCCGTCCAGTTCGGGCCGGTCCCGGCCGGCGACCGGGGTGCCGACCACGACGTCCTCGGCGCCGGACAGCCGGCCCAGCAGCGTCTGGTAGCCGGCCAGCAGCACCATGAACAGGGTGGCGCCGTGCCGGGCGCCGAGCGCGCGCAGCCGCCCGGTCAGCTCGGCGGGCAGGGTGAACTCGTGCACCGCGCCGGCCAGGCTCGGGGTGGCCGGGCGGGGCCGGTCGGTCGGCAGCTCCAGCACCGGCAGCGGCCCGGCCAGGCGCTCGCGCCAGTGCGCCAGCTGCCCGGTCCAGCGGCCCTCGGCGGCCCGGTCGGCCTGCCAGCAGGCGTAGTCGGCGTACTGCACCGGCAGCGCAGGGAGTTCCCGGCCGTCGTAGAGCGCGCCCAGGTCCTCCACCAGCACGCCCATCGACCAGCCGTCCAGCGCGATGTGGTGGATCACCAGCACCAGGACGTGCTCCGCCGGGGCGGTGCGCAGCAGCAGGGCGCGCAGCGGCACCTCGGCCGCCAGGTCGAACGGACGGGTGACGAACTCGTCGACCACGTCCTGCGCCCGCTCGCCGGGGGCGAGCTCGCGGACGGTCAGCGGCGGCTCGCCGACCGGCAGCACCCGCTGCGCCGGGGCGCCGTCCACCTCCGGGACCACGGTGCGCAGCACCTCGTGCCGGGCGGTCAGCGCGCGCAGCGCCCCGGCCAGCGCGACCGGGTCCAGCGCGCCGCCGATCCGGACGGCGGTGGGCACGTGGTAGGCCGGGTTGCCGGGGGCGAAGCGGTCGAACAGCCACATCCGCTGCTGGGCGAAGGAGAGCGGCAGGGTGCGGGCGCGGTCGACCGGGGTGACGGCGGGCAGGGCGTCGGCGGCGGGCTCGGTGCCGCGCAGCCGCTCGACCAGCTCGGCCTGGGCGGCGACGGTGGTGGCGGCGAACACCTCGCGCAGCCGCAGCTCCACGCCGAACTCCGCGCGCACCGCGCTGACCAGGCGGTTGGCCAGCAGCGAGTGGCCGCCGAGGGCGAAGAAGTCGTCCAGCACGCCGACCTCGGGCAGCTCCAGCAGCCGCTGCCAGAGCGCGGCGACCGCCGCCTCGGTGGCGGTGCGCGGGGCGACCAGGTCGGCGGGGCCGGCCGCGGCGGCCGGGGCGGGCAGCGCCGCGCGGTCCACCTTGCCGTTGGGGGAGAGCGGCAGGGCCGTCAGCTCCGTCCACAGCGCCGGGACCAGGTGCCCGGGCAGCCGCTCGCGCAGCCAGCCGGCCAGCTCCGCCCCGAGCACGGACGTACCGGCGGCGGGCACCCAGTAGGCGGCGAGCCGGCGGTCGCCCGGGGCGACCTCGCGGGCCACCACGATCGCGTCGGCCACCGCCGGGTGGCCCAGCAGCACGCCGGTGACCTCGCCCGGCTCGACCCGGAAGCCGCGGATCTTGACCTGGTGGTCGGCCCGGCCGAGCAGCTCCAGCTCGCCGTCGGGGCGGCGGCGGGCCAGGTCGCCGGTGCGGTACAGCCGCTCGCCCGGCACCCGGCCGTACGGGTGCGGGACGAACCGCTCGGCGGTCAGGCCGGGGCGGCCCAGGTAGCCGCGGGCCAGGCCCTCGCCCGCCACGCACAGCTCGCCCGGCACTCCGGCCGGCACCGGTCGCAGCAGCCCGTCCAGCACCAGCAGCCGCTGGTTGGGCAGCGGGTGGCCGTACGGGATCGGGCCGGTCCCGGCGTCCTCGGGGACGGGGTACTCGTTGTTGCAGAACGCGGCCTCGGCGACGCCGGCCGAGTTGACCACCCGGCAGCCGGGCGCGGCGGCGCGCAGCCGGGGCGGCAGCGCGGGCGGCAGCACGTCGCCGCCGACCATCGCCGAGCGCAGGCTGTCCAGGGCCAGGCCGTGCTCCTCGGCGGCGGCCACCATCGCCTCGGTGCCGGCCGGCCCCATCGACCAGACGGTCACCCGGTGGCGGGCGACCAGCTCGGCCCAGTGCCGCGGGTCCCGGGCCGCCTCCTGGGCGGGGAAGACGGCGGCGGCGCCGACCAGCAGCGGGGCCAGGCAGTCGTGCACGGCCGGGTCGAAGCTCGGCGAGTGCAGCGCGATCATCCGGTCACCGGGGCCGAAGCCGTGCGAACGGGCCAGCCCGGTGAAGGTGTTGACGATCGCGCGGTGGCTGACCGCGACGCCCTTGGGCCGCCCGGTGGAGCCGGAGGTGTAGACCAGGTAGGCGAGGTTGGCCTCGCCGGCGCCGGAGTCGCCGCCGAACTCCGGCCCGTCGGCGGCGATGTCCTCCAGCAGCAGCACCTCGGTGCCGGCCGGCAGCGCGTCCGCCGTCGACCGGTGGGCCAGCACGGCGGCCGGGCGGGCGTCGGCGAGCATGTAGGCCAGCCGGTCGGCCGGGTAGGACGGGTCCAGGCCGAGAAACGCGCCGCCGGCCCGCAGCGTGCCCAGCATGGCGGCGCTCAGGCCGGCCCCGCGCTCCAGGCAGAGCGCCACCGGCACGTCCGGGCCGACGCCGGCCTGCCGCAGCCGGTGGGCGATCCGGCCCGCCCAGGCGTCCAGCGTCCGGTAGTCGACCGAGCCGGCGGCGTCGATCACCGCGACCGCGTCGGGGGTGCGGGCCGCCTGGCGGGCGAACAGCTGGTCCACCCGCTGCCCGGCGGGGAACTCGCCGTCGGTGTCGTTCCAGCCGTGCAGCTCCTGCGCCAGCTCGGCCGCGGTGAGCATCGGCAGAGCCGACAAGCGGGTGCCGGGGGCGCGGACGGCGGCGCCCAGCAGGGTGGCCCAGTGGCCGAGCAGCCGGGCCACCGTGGGGGCGTCGAAGAGGTCCCGGGCGAACTCGGCGAACCCGGTGAAGCAGCCGTCCTCCTCGGTCAGCTGGAGGTCCAGGTCCAGGTGCGCACTGTCCCGGGCGACCGGCACCGGCTCGACCGAGAGGCCGGTCAGCGCGGGCGTGGCGGCCGGCGCGTTCTGCAGCACGAAGCCGACCTGGGCCAGCGGGTTGCGGGACAGGTCGCGGCTGGGCGCCAGCTCCTCGACCAGCCGGTCGAACGGCAGCTCCTGGTGCTCGAAGGCGTCCAGCGCGGTGCCCCGCACCCGCTCGACCAGCTCGGCGAAGCCCGGGTCACCGGCCAGCGAGGTGCGCAGCAGCACCGTGTTGACCAGCGAGCCGACCAGCAGCTCGGTGCCCGGCGGCCGGGTGGCCGGCCCGGTCGCCACCACCACCTCCGCGGCGCCCGCGTGCCGGGCCAGCACCGCCTGGAACGCGGCCAGCAGGATCATGAACGGGGTCGCCCCGCCGGCCTTGGCGAGCTCGCGCACCGCCCGCGAGGTGGCCGCGTCCAGCCGCACCGGCACGCTCGCGCCGCGGAAGCTGCGCACCGCCGGGCGCGGCCGGTCGCCGGGCAGCTCCAGCGCCTGCGGGGCGCCGGCCAGCCGCTCGCGCCAGTGGTCGAGCAGCCGGTCGGCGAGGCCGCCGTCCAGCTGGGCCTGCCGGCCCGCGACGTGGTCGGCGTAGCGCACCGCCAGCTCGGGCAGTCGGACCGGGCGGTCCTCGACCTGCGCGGCGTAGCACTCGGAGAGGTCGGACATCAGCAGGCCGAAGGACCAGCGGTCCACCACGATGTGGTGCAGCACCACGACCAGCAGGTGCTCCCGCGGGCCGACCGCGATCAGCTCGGCGCGCAGCAGCGGGCCCTTGGCCAGGTCGAACGGCTGCTCGGCGAGCCGGCCGGCCAGCGCGCGGACCTCGTCCTCGCCGGCGCCGACGGCCTCGGTCCGGCCCAGCTCGAACACCCGGCGCGGCAGCACCAGCTGGACCGGGACGCCGTCCCGGGCCGGGAAGACGGTGCGCAGCGCCTCGTGCCGGTCGACCAGCAGCTGGAACGCCCGGCCGAGCCGGTCGGCGTCCACCGGGCCGCTCAGCCGCAGCGCGGCGGCGGTGTTGTAGACGCCGCTGGGGCCCTCCAGCCGGTCGACCAGCCAGAACCGGCGCTGGGCGGCGGAGGTCGGCAGCACCTCGGCGGTGCGGGTGGCGGTGGCCACGGGGTGCTCCTTCTCTTGGACGCGGGTGGTGTCGCGGGTGGTGTCGGGGGTGGTGGTCACTGGTCGCCGCCCATCAGCGCGGCGAGGTCCTCGGCGGACAGGTCGTCGAAACCGCCGCCGTCGGCCGGCACGGCCTCGCGCTCCGGGGCGGCGGCGACGGCCGGCGCCTCGGCGGCCGGGGCGCGGCGCACCGCCTCGGCGAAATCGCCCAGCACCGGCGCCTCGAACAGCGCCCGCACCGGCAGCTCGCGGCCCAGCGACTCGCGCACGGCGGCGGTCACCTGGACGGCCAGCAGCGAGTGGCCGCCGAGGTCGAAGAAGTCGTCGGCCAGGCCGATCCGGGCGACGCCCAGCACGGTGCTCCAGATCTCGGCGAGGGCCCGCTCGGTCTCGTCGCGCGGGGCGAGCAGCGCCGTCGAGCCGGTGGACCAGTCCGGGGCCGGGAGCGCGGCCCGGTCGAGCTTGCCGTTGGCGGTCAGCGGCAGCGCGTCCAGCGTGACGAAGGCCTCCGGGACCATGTACTCCGGCAGCCGCTCGCGCAGCCGGGAGCGCAGCGCGGGGACCAGCCGGCGGGCGGCGCGGCCGCGGTGCGGGTCGTTGGCCCAGTGCGACCAGGGCAGTCCGGCGTCGTCGCCGGCGGGCGGCAGGGCCGTGACCGGCTCGGTGCCGGCCGGGCGGAAGGCGGCGTCGAAGCGGCCGAGCGGGTCGCCGGAAGCCCAGCTGAGCTCGACGGCGTGGCCGAGGGAGTCGGCCAGCTCGCGCAGCTCCTGCGGGTCGAGCGCGGCGGTGTGGTCCTCCTCCGGGGCGGCGCCGCCGAGGCGGGCGGCGGTCCGGGCGTCGGCGTCCACCCGGGCGTTGGGGATCCCGGTGACCACCAGCGGCGCGCCGTCCAGCAGGGCGCGCAGCTCGCCGCCGGTCCACGCCACGGTGCGCACCGGCGCGGGGGCGGGCTCGGCGTCCAGGTGCAGCACCACGTCGTAGCGGTAGCGGGTCATCTCGTTGCGGTCGTGCCCGGGCTTGGGCCGCACCTCGACCCGGCCGAGCCGCGGGATCTCCCGGCGCAGGGCGGCGAAGAAGCGCGGGTCGAGCAGCAGCTCGTCCTCCTGCCGGACGGCCTGGCGGACCTGGCGGGCCAGCTCCTCCGCGTCCGCCCCGGCCGTTCCGTCCGTCCCGGCGGGCAGGCCCGGCCGCAGCACCGACACCTGGAAGGCGTCCAGCAGGGCCAGGTGCCGGACGTCGCCGACCACCAGCCGCCCGCCGGGGGCCAGCAGGGCGGCGGCCTTGGTCAGCACCTCCACCAGGTAGCCGGCGCTCGGCAGGTACTGGGCCACCGAGTTGACGATCACGGTGTCGAAGTCGCCGGCCGGCAGGTCGTCCAGCTCGTGGCCGGCCCGGCGCAGCAGCCGGACGTGGTCCCAGTGCGCCGGGAGGTGCCGGCGGACGTGCGCGACCGCGCTGTCCGACAGGTCGAGGCCGGTGTACCGCTCGCAGTCGCCGGCCAGTCGGAAGAGCAGCAGCCCGGTGCCGGTGCCGATCTCCAGGACCCGGCGCGGGCCGGTGCCGCGGACCAGCGCGACGGTGTCCTCGACCCAGCGCCGCATCTCCTCGGCCGGGATCGGCTCGCCGGTGTAACTGCTCGTCCAGCCGCGGATGTTGAACGTCGGGTCGGCGCCGCCGACCTGCTCGTACTGGTCGTAGGCGGTGTCGAAGACGGTCCGCCACTGGGCGACCTGCTCGGCGTCGGCGCCGGCCGCGCCTTCGTCCGCCCGGCCGGCCTCCTCGGCCGGGACCAGGTAGGCGACCAGCCCGGTGCCGCCGCCCGGGGTCTCCCGGGGCAGCACCGCCGCGTGCCGCACGCCCGGGTGGGCGCCCAGCTCCGCCTCGATCTCGCCGAGCTCCACCCGGTGCCCGCGCACCTTGACCTGCTGGTCGATCCGGCCCAGGTACTCCAGCGTGCCGTCGGGCAGCCGGCGGGCCAGGTCGCCGCTGCGGTAGAGCCGTTCGCCGTCACCCAGCGGGGCGGGGACGAAGCGCTCGGCGGTCAGGCCGGGGCGGCCCAGGTAGCCGCGGGCCAGGCCCGGGCCGCCGACGCACAGCTCGCCGGGGACGCCGGGCGGCACCGGCTCGCCGCGCCGGTCCAGCAGGTGCACGGCCAGGTCGGCCAGCGGACGGCCGATCACACTGGTGGGGGCGGCCAGGTCGGCCGCGCCGAGCGGGTGCGCGGTGACGTGCACGGTGGTCTCGGTGATGCCGTACATGTTGACCAGGCGCGGGCCGGCCGGGTGCCGGTCGGCCCAGGCGCGCAGCGCGCCCGGCTCCAGGGCCTCGCCGCCGAACACCACGTGCCGCAGGGCGAGGGCGCCGGCCCCCGCGACGGCGTCCGCGTCCGCGAACTGGCGGAAGGCGGTGGGCGTCTGGCTGAGCACCGTGACGCCCTCGGCGCCGACCAGCTCGCGGAAGGCCGCCGGGCTCTGCCGGGCCTCCTGCGGCACCACCGCGATCCGGCCGCCGTGCAGCAGCGCGCCCCAGATCTCCCAGACCGAGAAGTCGAACGCGGCCGAGTGGTACAGCGACCAGACGTCGTCCGGGCCGAACGGCACGTCCGCGGCGGCCGCCTCGAACAGCCGCAGCACATTGGCGTGGGTGAGCAGCGCGCCCTTGGGGCGGCCGGTGGTGCCCGAGGTGTAGATGACGTACGCGAGGTGGTCCGGGCCCAGCGCGGCCGGCTCCAGCGGCTCCGCCGACAGCGGCTCCTCGGACAGCGGCTGGTCCACCGCCAGCACCGGGACGCCGTCGACGAGCCCGGCGTGCTCGGGGTCGGCGACCAGCGCCACCGCGCCGGAGTCGGCCAGCGTGAACGCCAGCCGCTCGGCCGGGTGCCGCGGGTCGAGCGGGACGTACCCGCCGCCGCTCTTCAGGATGCCCAGGATCCCGGTCACCAGCCGCACCGAGGGCTCGACGCAGATCGCCACCCGGCTCTCCGGGCCCACCCCCAGCGCGCGCAGCTCGCGGGCCAGCGCGTCCGAGCGGCGGTCCAGTTCGGCGTAGCTCAGCCGCTCCGCGCCGCAGCCGACCGCGACCGCGTCCGGACGCAGCCGGACCTGCTCGGCGAAGGCCGCCGGCAGGCTGCGGGCCGCCGGGGCGGTGGCCCGGCGGGCCGCGCCGGCCGCCAGCTCGGCGTCCCGCCCGGCCGGGTCCAGCAGCGGCAGCGCGTCCAGCCGGGTGTCCGGCGCGGCGACCGCGGCGGCCAGCAGCCGCAGCCACTGGTCGACGAACCGGCGCACCGTGCGCTCCTCGTACAGCTCGGTGCTGTAGTCGGCCAGGCCGGTCAGGCCCTGCGGCGTCTCGGTGACCTGGAGGTGCAGGTCGAACTTGGCGGTGCCGGTGTCCACCGCGGCCACGTCCATCCGCAGCCCGGGCAGCTCGATCCGGGTCTCCGGGGTGTTCTGCAGGACCAGCAGCAGATTGGCGAACGGGGTGCGGCCGCCGGCGTCCCGGTCCGGGCGGGCCTCCTCGACGATCCGCTCGAACGGCACGTCCTGGTGGGCGTACGCTGCCAGCGCGGACTCCCGGACCCGGCCCAGCAGTTCGCGGAAGGTCGGGTTGCCGGACAGGTCGGCCCGCAGCGGCAGCATGTTGACGAAGAAGCCGATCAGGCCCTCGGTCTGCGGGTGGTTGCGGTTGGCCACCGGCGAGCCGACCACCAGGTCGGTCTGGCCGCTCCAGCGCTGCGCCACCGCGGTGAAGCCGGCCAGCAGCGCCATGTACAGGGTGGCGTCGTGCTCGCGGGCCAGCTCGGTCAGCCGGGCGGCCAGGTCGCCGTCCAGTCGCCACGGGAAGCAGGCGCCGGCGAAGCCCTGCCGGGCGGCGCGCGGCCGGTCGGTGGGCAGGTCGACGGTGCTCGGCGCGCCCGCCAGCCGCCCGCGCCAGTGCGCCAGTTGCTCCTCCAGCGCGGCGCCGGACACCCGCTCGTGCTGCCAGAGCGCGAAGTCCGCGTACTGGACCGGGAGTTCGGGCAGCTCGGCGGCTCCGTCCCGGTAGTGGTGGGCGAGTTCGCGGACCAGGACGTCCAGCGACCAGCCGTCCGCCACGATGTGGTGGATGGCCAGCACCAGCAGGTGCTCATCCGTGGTCAGCCGGACCAGCCGGCCGCGCAGCAGCGGACCGGAGCCCAGGTCGAACGGACGCCGGCTCTCCTGGTCGGTCAGCTCGGCCAGCGCCGCCGCCCGGGCGTCGCCGTCCAGCGCGGACAGGTCGGTGAGCGGCAGCGCCACCTCGGCCTCGGCGTGCACGACCTGCTCGGGCCGGCCGTCCTCGGCGTGGAAGGTGGTGCGCAGCGCCTCGTGCCGGGCCACCACCTTGTTCAGCGCCCGCTCCAGGGCGACGGCGTCCAGCCGGCCGGTCAGCCGGACCGTGCAGGCGATGCTGTAGAGCGGGCTCGGACCGGCGAACTGCTCGACGAACCAGAGCCGTTGCTGGGCGAAGGACAGCGGCAGCCGGACCCCCTCGGGGCGGCGGGCGATCAGGCCGGCGGGGGCGCCGGCGGGGGCGAGGCCCTGCTGCCGGAGCAGCGTGGCGAGCAGACGGCGCTTGTCGGCGGAGAGCGCGGCGCGCTGGGGTGACTGGCTCATCGGTTGGTCCCGGGCGGTCGGAGGGAGGGGATCAGACGGAGTGGTGCGGCAGCGGGAACTCCCGGCAGAGCCGGGCGACTTCGTCCCGCACCTCGGCGCGGACGGCCGGGTCGAGGGTGAACTCCTGCTCCCCGCGCGGCACCAGCGCGGTGAGCACCCGGTCGACCAGGGCGGCGCAGCGGCGCAGCTCGGTCGGGCCCATGCCGCGCAGCGCCAGCGTGTTGGTGCCGAAGCGGACGCCGCTGGTGACCCGAGGGCCGCGCGGGTCGCCGGGGATCCGGTTGCGGTTGACCACGATCCCGCAGCTCGCCAGCGCGGACTCGGCGATCGCGCCGGTCAGGCCGCGCCGGCCGACGTCCAGCAGCACCATGTGGTTGTCGGTGCCGCCGGTGACCAGGGTGTGGCCGAGCCCGGCGAAGGCGTCCGCCAGCTCCCGGGCGCCGTCCACCA
This sequence comes from Kitasatospora sp. NPDC093806, assembly GCF_040683335.1. Classification (NCBI taxonomy): domain Bacteria; kingdom Bacillati; phylum Actinomycetota; class Actinomycetes; order Kitasatosporales; family Streptomycetaceae; genus Kitasatospora; species Kitasatospora sp. NPDC093806. Next base: position 25,677 of record NZ_JBFBDO010000039.1, on the reverse strand, counting down.
CCCGCTGCGCCAGCGCGCGGAACTCCGGCTGGGCGGCCAGGTCGAAGGCCCGCGCCTTGGCGGCCACCGAGCCCAGGTCCGGGGTGCCCTGGAGGAACGGGAAGGTGCCGTGCGCGATCGCCTGGGCCAGCGTGCGCTTGGTGCCGGGCAGCGGCAGGTCGGCATCCCGGCCGAGCAGGATCAGGCCGCCGCGCGGCCCGTACAGCTGCTTGTAGGTGCTGGTGGTGGTGGCGTGCGCGTGGTCCACCGGGCTGGGGTGCAGCCCGGCCGCGACCAGGCCGGCGATGTGCGAGATGTCGGCCAGCAGGAAGGCGCCGACCTCGTCGGCGATCCGCCGGAACCGGGCGAAGTCCACCGTGCGCGGGTAGGCGCTGGCGCCGCAGACGATCACCTTGGGCCGGTGCTCGCGGGCCAGTTCGGCGACCTGCTCGTAGTCCAGCAGGCCGTCCGCGTCGGTGCCGTAGCCGACCGCGTCGAAGAACCGCCCCGATATCGAGGCCGGCGAGCCGTGGGTCAGGTGGCCGCCCGCGCTCAGCTCCATGCCGAGCAGGGTGTCGCCCGGCTTCATCAGGGTGCAGAGCACGATCTGGTTGGCGGTGCTGCCGGAGTGCGGCTGGACGTTGGCGTACCGGGCGCCGAACAGGGCGCGGGCCCGGGCGGTGGCCAACCGCTCGACCTCGTCGACGAGTTCGCAGCCCGCGTGGTAGCGGGCGCCCGGGTAGCCCTCGGTGGTGACGTTGGAGATGGTCGCGCCCGCGCAGGCCAGCACCGAGGGGTCGGCGCTGCTGGAGGCGGCCACCATGGCCAGCGTCTCGTTCTGCCGGGCGTGCTCGCGCACCAGCAGGTCGGACAGCAGCGGGTCGGCGTCGGCCAGCCGGTGCGCGCCGAGGCCGGCGTACCGGGCCAGCACGTCGGTGCCCGCGGCCGTACCGGTGCTCGTGCTCGTGGTGGTGGTCGTGGTGGTCATGCGTTGCTCTCCTCGTGGTCGGCGAGCAGCCCGAGGGCCTCCTCGTCGGTCATCTCCAGCAGTCCGGCGGCGATCGCGGCCACCGCGGCGACGTCGGTGCCCGCCGCGCGGCCCCGGGCGGCCAGCCGCACCGCCTGCTCGGCGAGGGTGGGCGCCTCGAACAGCTCGCGCAGCGGCAGCTCGACGCCGAAGGTCTCCAGCACCGCCGAGGCGAGCCGGGTGGCGAGCAGCGAGTGCCCGCCCAGCGCGAAGAAGTCGTCCTCGGCGCCGACCCGGTCGACCTCCAGCAGCTCGGCCCAGAGCGCGGCCAGCACCAGCTCGACGTCGTCGCGGGGCGCCAGGTAGACGGCACCGGCCCGGCCGGCCTGCCCGTCGGGCTCCGGCAGCGCGGCCCGGTCCACCTTGCCGTTGGGCGACAGCGGCAGCGCGTCCAGCGTCACGAAGACCGCCGGGACCATGTACTCGGGCAGCTCGGCCTTCAGCAGGGCGCGCAGCTCGGCCGGCTCCGGGGCCGCCGCGGCCGCCTCGGGCGGCACCAGGTAGCCGACCAGCCGCCGCTCGTCCCCGTCGCCGCGGGCCGTCACCACCGCCCGCTCGACGCCCGGGTGGCGGCGCAGCACCGCCTCGATCTCGCCCAGCTCGATCCGCAGGCCGCGCACCTTGACCTGGTGGTCCAGCCGCCCGATCAGCTCGATCACCCCGTCGGCGCGGGTCCGGGCCAGGTCGCCGGTGCGGTACAGCCGCGCGCCGGCCGGGACCGGCCCGGTGCCGGCGCCCGGGTGCGGCCGGTAGCGGTCCGCGGTCAGGCCCGGTCGGCCCAGGTAGCCGCGGGTCAACCCGGTACCGGCCAGGCAGAGTTCGCCCGGCACCCCGACCGGGGCCGGCTCCAGCGCCGGGGTCAGCATCACGGCCTGCTGGTTCACCATCGGACGGCCGTACGGGATGCTCGTCCACGCCGGGTCGACCTCGCCGACCGGGAAGGTGATCGAGTGGATGGACGCCTCGGTGGCGCCGCCGAGCGCGATGAACGCCAGCCCCGGGGCCAGCCGACGGAACCGCGCGGGCAGGCCCACCGGGATCCAGTCCCCGCCGAAGAAGGCGACCTTGAGCTTCGGCAGCCGGACGTTGCGCTCCTCCCCGGCCCGCACGAAGGCGTCGGCCAGCGCGGGCGCCGAGTTCCACACCGTCACCTTGTGGCGGCGCACCAGGTCCACCCAGTGGTGCGGGTCGCGGGCCCGGTCCGGGTGCGGCACGACCAGCGCGCCGCCGGCCGCCAGGATGCCGAGCGTCTCGTAGACGAACATGTCGAAGCTGGGGGAGGACAGGCCGAGCACCCGGTCGCCCGGGCCGACGCCGTAGGTGGCGTTGAGGTCCAGCAGGTTGTTGACCACACCGCGGTGCGGGACGGCGATGCCCTTCGGCGTGCCGGTGGAGCCCGAGGTGTAGATGACGTACGCCAGGTGGTCCGGGCTCACCCCGGCGGCGCGCCGGACGGGGACGGGCCACCGCTCGGCGTCGTCCACCTCCAGCAGCTCGGCCCCGCCGGCCGGCAGCAGGTCCGCCAGGGCGCGCTCGGTGAGCACCACCGGCGGCGCCGCGTCCGCCAGCATGAAGGCCAGCCGCTGCGCCGGGTACGCCGGGTCCAGCGGCAGGTAGGCGCCGCCCGCCTTGAGCACCCCGAGCACCGCCGCCACCAGCGCCGGGCCCTTGGTCAGGCAGAGGCCGACGGTGCTGTCCGGCCCCACGCCCGCCTCGGCCAGCCGGCCGGCGATCCGCTCGGCCAGCGCGTCCAGCTCCGCGTAGCTCAGCTCGCCGCCGTGGCCGACCACGGCCGGGGCCTCCGGGTGCAGCGCCAGCCGCTCCTCGAACAGCTCGTGCAGGCAGGCCCCGGACTGCGGGTAGGTGTGCGCGGTGTCGTTCCACTCCACCAGTGCGCGGTGCCGCTCCGGGCCGGTCAGCATCGGCAGCGCGGACAGCCGGGTGCCGGGGGCGGCGACGGCGGCGGTCAGCAGGGTGCGCCAGTGGCCGAGCAGCCGCTCCACGGTGGCGGCGTCGAACAGGTCGCTCGCGTACTCCGCGGTGCCGGTGAACACGCCGTCCACCTCGCGCAGCTGGAGGTTCAGGTCGACCTGCGCGCCGCCGCGCGGCACCTCCCGGACGGTCACCTCCAGACCGGGCAGGGCGGGCATGGTCAGCGGCGCGTTCTGCACCAGCAGCAGCGACTGCACCAGCGGGTTGTGGCTGAGCGCCGGCCCGGCCGCCCGCTCCGGCAGCATCCGCTCGAACGGCAGGTCCTGGTGCTCGAAGGCGGCCAGCGCGGCCGACCGGACCCGGCCCAGCAGCTCGGTGAAGGTCGGGTCGCCGGCCAGCGAGGTGCGCACCGGCAGGATGTTGATGAAGCAGCCGATCAGGCCCTCCGCCTCGGCCGGGCGGACCGCCGCGCCGGTGCCGACCACGATGTCCTCGACACCGCTGTGCCGGGCCAGCACCGTCTGGAAGGCGGCCAGCAGCGTCATGAACGGGGTCACCCCGGCCCGCCGGCCGAGCGCCCGCACGGCGGCGGAGAGCTCAGCCGGGAGCTCCACCGGCAGCGTCGCCCCGCGCAGCGACTGCACCGCCGGACGCGGCCGGTCGCAGGGCAGCTCCAGCAGCTCGGGCGCGCCGGCCAGGGCCTCGCGCCAGTAGCCGCGGTTCCCGTCCTCGGTGCCGGCCGCCTGGGTCTCGCCCTCCCAGACGGCGAAGTCGCCGTACTGGATGGGCAGTTCGGGCAGCTCGGCGGCCCGGCCGGCATAGCAGCGGGCCAGCTCGTCCAGCAGGACGCCGATCGACCACATGTCGGCCACCAGGTGGTGCACGGTGATCGCCAGCACGTGCCGCTCCGCCGACTGCCGGTGCAGCGCCGCGCGCAGCAGCGGGCCGGCGGCCAGGTCGAACGGGCGCGCGGCGTCGGCGGCCAGCACGGCCGCCAGCTCCTCGGCGGCGGTCTCCCGGGTCTCCAGCGCGAACGGCGCCGGCTCGCCGACCAGCTGCACCAGCTCGCCGTCCACCTGGTCGAAACAGGTGCGCAGCGACTCGTGCCGGCCGACCAGCTCGGTCAGCGCGGCCGCCAGCGCGGCGGGGTCGAGCGGGCCGTCCAGGTGCAGGGCGAACGGCAGGTGGTAGGCGCTGGTGCCGGGGACCAGCCGCTCCACCAGCCAGATCCGGCGCTGCGCCGAGGTGGCGGGAAAGGCGAACTGCTGCATGGTCTGCTCCGCTGTCTGCCGTTCGGACGGCTCGGGGTCGGTCGGTTCGGGCTTGGACGGTTGGGGGGTGAAGGGGACGGGGTCGGCGGGCGTCATGCGCCGGTCACCAGGTAGGCGGCGGCCTCCGCGCTCAGGCCGGCCGGGATCCGCAGCTCGGGCTCGACCAGGACGGGCCGGTGGGTGGCGGCCCGGCGGGCCCGGCCGCCGCCGGTGACGTGCAGCAGGACGGTCTCCCCGGAGCGGATCCGCCCGGCGGCCACCGCCTGCCGCAGGCCGGCCAGGGCCACCGCCGCGGCCGGCTCGACGTCGATGCCCTCGGCCTCGGCGAACAGCCGCCCGGCGGCGAGCGCCTCGGCCTTGTCCGCCGCCCGCAGCTCCCCGCCGCTCTCGGCGAGGACCTCCCGGACCCCGCCGGCCACCGCGTACGGCGGCTTGCGGGTGGTCAGCTCCTGGGCGTACGAGGCGGCCACCGCCGCCCGCACCTCCGGACCGGAACCGATCACCGGCTCCGCCAGGCCGTCCTGCCAGGCGCGGACCATCGGCGCGAACGGAGTGTTCTGGCAGAGCGTCAGCCGGGGCAGGCCGGCCGCCCCTTCCGAGGAGCAGATCGCTCCCGGGAAGCCGGCCGCGCGCAGCCGCCGGGCCGCCTGGTGCGCGGCGATCGCGCCGGCCCCGCTGCCCACCGCCTGCACGTAGTGGTCGGGCAGCCGGCCGATCGTCTCGGCGGCGGCCAGCAGCGCCGTGCCCAGACCGTCCCGGCGGGCCACGTTGCGGGTGCCGCCCTCGGCCTGGAAACCGGGCCGGGCGGCGATCGCGTCGGCCAGCAGGATCGCGTCGGTGTAGTCGCCCGCCACCGTCACCAGCCGGACGCAGTCGGCGCGTTCACCGGCGCCGGCCAGCGCGGGCAGCGCCGTCTCCGGCACCACCAGCACGCACGCCGTCCCCTGCCGTGAGCAGGCCCGCAGGAACGCCGCGGCGGTGTTCCCGGCGGAGGCGACCACCAGCACCGGCGGCCGCTCGGGCAGCCGGGCCAGCACCGCCTGCGCCTCCAGCTCCTTGAAGCTGCCGGTGGAGAGGGCGGCGCCGCGCTCGGGCCAGTGGCCGCTGAACGCGACCCACAGGTCGGTCAGGCCCAGTGCGCGGCCCAGCAGCTCGGCCCGGTAGGTGGCACCGATGACGCCCTCGGGCCGGGCCCGGCCGGCGGTCGGCAGCCAGCTCTCGTAGCGGAACGGGCCGCTGCCGGGGCCGGGGGTGAAGGCGGTGGCGTACTCGGTGGTCAGCAGGCCTGGCCGGTGCGCCGTGGCGCAGTCCAGCCGCAGGCCGTCGTCCTGGTAGGTCGCCCGGCAGACCGGACATCGGAGCAGGTAGGGCCGGGTCGCGGCGGGGGCCGGAGCATCCTGGGTGGACGGGACGAGCGGGGCGGCGGTCATCGGCCCTCCCCGTCCACGGCGCCGGCGGTGGCGGCGACGGTGGCGGCGGGTGCCGGGCGCAGCGCGCCGTCGGACCCCCGGCTGACCCGGTAGCGGGAGCGGTCCACCCGGCCCAGGACCGGCCGGGCGGCCGACGCCTCCGGGGCGGGCCCGGCGGCCGCCGCGTCCACCAGGGCGGCGACGGCGGCCACCGTCGGCCGCTCGAACAGCCGGTGCAGCGGCAGCGCGGCCCCGAACTCGCCCCGGGCGCGCTCGGCGAAGCGGGCCAGCAGCAGCGAGTGCGCGCCCCGGTCGAAGAGGTTCTCGTGCCGGCCGATCCGCTCGGTGCCGAGCAACTCGGCGAGCAGGGCGGCGATCCGCCGCTCGGTCGCGCCGACCGGCTCCTCGACGGCGTCCGTCGATGTGCCGTCCGTCGCTGTGTCCTCCGGCGCGGGCAGCGCCCGGCGGTCGACCTTGCCGTTGGCGGTCAGCGGCAGCGCGTCCAGCGTCACCAGCAGCGAGGGGACGGCGTAGCCGGGCAGCGTGCGCCGCAGCGACTCGCGCAGCTCGGCGGGCGTCGCCCGCTGTTCGGGGTCGTGCTGCTCCAGGTAGGCGACCAGCCGGGCGGTCGCGCCCTCGCCGTCCACCACGACCGCCGCCCGGCGGACCGAGGGCAGCCGCTCCAGCGCGGTCTCGATCTCGCCCAGCTCGATCCGGTGCCCGTGCAGCTTGACCTGGGTGTCGGCCCGGCCGACGAACAGCAGCGCGCCGTCCGCGCCGCGCCGCACCAGGTCGCCGGTGCGGTAGAGCCGCGCGCCCGGCACGGTGCCGAAGGCGTCGGGCACGAAGCGCTCGGCGGTCAGGCCGGGCTGCCCCAGGTAGCCGTGGGCGAGGCCGTCGCCGCCGATCAGCAGCTCGCCGGTGACCCCGGCCGGTACCGGCCGCAGGGCCGGGTCGACCAGGTGCAGCCGGGTGTTGGCGACCGGCGCACCGAGCGGCAACGGCCCGTCGGCGGCGGTCAGTTCGCCGCGCGTCGACCAGACGGTGGTCTCGGTCGGGCCGTACACCTGCCAGAGCCGGACGCCGCGGGCGAGCAGTTCGGCGGCCAGTTCGGCGGGCAGCCGCTCGCCGCCGCACAGCGCGGTCAGGCCCGGGGTGCCGGTCCAGCCGGCGTCCAGCAGCAGCTGCCAGGTGACCGGGGTGGCCTGGAGGTGGTCGATCCCGCCGGCCTCCAGGCAGGCGCGCAGCCGGGAGCCGTCGCCGGCCGTCGGGCCGTCGGCCAGGTGGACGGTCGCGCCGCGGGTCAGCGGCAGGAAGTACTCCAGCGCGGCGATGTCGAAGGCCGGGGTGGTGACCGACAGCCAGCCGGTGCCGGGGGCGGGCGCGAGGTCGCGCTCGAAGGAGGCCAGCAGGTTCGCCAGCGCCCGGTGCGGGACCACCACGCCCTTGGGGCGGCCGGTCGAACCGGAGGTGTGCAGGACGTAGGCGGCCGCCTCGGGGGCGATCACCGTGTCGGCGGTGCGCTCGGCCTCGCCGACGGCGTCCATCGGCAGCACCGTCCAGTCGCCGGCCGGCACCCGGTCGGCGGGCAGGTCGGTCAGCACCGCGGCGGCGGCGCCGTCGGCCAGCACCAGGGCGAGCCGCTCGGCCGGGTGGCCGGGGTCCAGCGGCAGGTAGGCGGCGCCGGACTTGAGTACGCCGAGCAGCGCGGCCAGCAGGCGCGGGGTGCGCGGCAGCAGGACGGCGACCGTCCGGCCGGGCCCGACACCGAGGGCGCGCAGCCGGGCGGCGACGCCGTCGGCCAGCCGGTCCAGGGTGCGGTAGTCGAGCTGCTCGCCGGCCACGGTTCCGGCGGCGCGGACCGCGACGGCCTGCGGGGTGCGGGCGGCCTGCGCCTCGAAGCGGCGGACCACGCCCCCGGCCGGGTCGTAGGCGAGCGCGCTGTCGTCGCCCTCGGCGAGGGCGGCCCGGCGCTCGGCGGCGGTCAGCAGCGGCAGTTCGCCGACCGGGCGGGCGGCGTCGGCGGCGATCTCCGTGAGCAGGGTGACGAAGCGGGCGGCGAACCGCTCGGCGGTCACCGGCAGGTAGCGGTCGGTGTCGTAGCGGACCGAGCCCACCAGTCCGTCGCCGGCCGCGCCCAGGGTGAGCTGGAGGTCGAACTGGCTGCCGCCGACCGGCAGCGCCAGCGTCGAGCACTCCAGCGCGCCGGCCGGGGCATCGGCGGACGCGGCCCCGAGGGTGAACGGGACGCGGTCCCGGCCGGTGGCCATCGCCACCAGCGCCTCGGCGTGCCCGCCCGGCGCCTGCTGGAGGCTGAACAGGCTGCGCACCAGCGGCCGGCCGGCCTGGTCGCGGTCCGGACGGACCAGCTCCACCAGCGCCGGGAACGGCACCTCGGCGCCGTCCAGCGCCACCCGCGCCGTGTCGCGCACCCGGGCCAGCAGCCCGGTGAACGGCTCGTCGGCCTCGATCCGGGCCCGCAGCGGCACGGTGTTGACCAGGCAGCCGACCGTCCCGGCGAACGCGGCGTCCGCCCGCCCGTGCGTCGGGCTGCCGACCACCACGTCCGACTCGCCGGTGCAGCGGGCCAGCAGCAGCTGGTAGGCGGCCAGCAGCACCGCGTACAGCGTGCCGCCCTCGCGCCGGGCCAGCGCGGTCAGCGCCTCGGTGGTGGCGGCGTCGACCTCCAGCGGCACCGCCGCGCCGCGCAGCCGCTGGCGCTCGGGCCGCGGCAGGTCGGCGGGCAGCGAGGTACCGGCCCGGACGCCCGTCAGGACCTCGCGCCACCGGTCGAGCCGGCGCCGCCCGGCCGGGGTGGCCGTCAGCTCGCTCTGGCGGCGGGCGAAGGCCGCGAACGGGGCGGCGGTGGTGCCGGTGAGGCCGGTGACATCGACGGGCTCGCCGCGCAGCGCCGCCGGGTAGCCGGCCGCCAGCTCGTCGAGCAGCAGCGACAGCGACCACAGGTCCGCCACCAGGTGGTGGGCGGTCAGCACCAGCCGGTGGCCGTCCTCGGCGCCGCTGAACAGCCGTGCCCGCAGCAGCGGTCCGGCCTCCAGGTCGAAGGGCTCCTCGGCCGCCGCGGTCAGCCGCCCGGCCAGCTCCTCCGCGCTCCACCCGGAGACGTCGACCTGCTCGAAGGCGGGCGCGAGCGCGGCGTGCACCCGCTGCACCGGGCCGGACCCGGTCCGGGGGAAGGTGCTGCGCAGCACGGCGTGCCGCTCGGCCAGGCCCGCCAGGGCGGTGCGCAGGGCGGCCGGGTCGAGCTCGCCGTGCACCCGGAAGGCGGCGGAGACCAGGTAGGCGGGGCTCTCCGGGGCGACCTGGTGCAGGAACCAGAGGGCGGCCTGGTTGGGGGAGAGCGGGTGGTCGCCGGGCTCGGTGGCCTCCGCTGCAGCCTCCTCCGGTGCTCCCGGAGCCTCCGCCGCGAACCGCTCGGCGAGCAGCTCGGCCAGTCCGGCCAGGTCCAGGGCGAGCGCCTCGGTCAGCGCCAGGTCGACGCCCAGGCCCGCCCGCAGTTCGTGCCGCAGCCGGACCGCGCCGAGCGAGTCCAGGCCCAGCTCGGCGAGCCGCTGCCCGGGCGTCAGCTCCTCGGCGGCCAGCCCGAGCCGGGCGGCGAGCAGCGCGCGCAGCGTGGCCAGCAGCAGCGCCGGACGCTCCGCCGGGTCGGCGGCCCGCAGCGCGGCGGCGTCCAGCGCCACCGACCGCTGCTCCGCCGCGCCCTGCGGACGGCCGCTGTGGGCGAGCGCGGTGAGCTCGCCGGCCAGGTAGGAGGCGGCGCAGACATGGCGCTGCACCTTGCCGCTGGAGGTGCGCGGCAGCGTCGCGGCGCGGATCAGCACCACCGCGGCCGGCCGCACCCCGTGCGCCTCGGCGACCGCCTCGCGGACCGCGCGGGCCAGCGCCGTCAGGTCGCCGTCCTGGTGGTCGCGGGCCACCTCCTGGACGATCACCAGCTCGGCGGTGCCGTCGAGTTCGACCTGGACGGCGGCACCGCAGTTGGCGCGCAGCGCGGGGTGGACGGCGGAGACGGTCTGCTCGATGTCCTGCGGGTAGTGGTTGCGGCCGCGGACGATGACGAGGTCCTTGAGCCGCCCGGTGACGTACAGCTCGCCGTCGCGCAGCAGGCCCAGGTCGCCGGTGCGGAGGAAGTCGGGCCCCTCGGCCCCGTCGTCCTGGTGGAGGCGGGCGCCGAAGGTGGCCGCGCTGTGCTCGGGCCGGTTCCAGTAGCCCTGGGCCACGCTCGGGCCGGCCAGCCAGATCTCGCCGATCGCGCCGGCCGGCAGCGGCTGCCGGGTGACCGGGTCGACGATCTCCAGCCGCTGGGACTCGTCCGGGCGTCCGCTGCTGACCAGCTCGGTGGTCCCGGGGGTGGCCTCGGTCCCACCCGCGAGCAGCTCGTTCGGGGCGGAGTAGCGGGCCGGTGCGGTGCCGTGCGGCTTGCAGGAGACGATCAGCGTGGCCTCGGCCAGCCCGTAGCACGGGGTGAAGGCCTCGGCCCGGAAGCCCGCCGGGGCGTAGGCCTCCGCGAACCGCCGGAAGGTCTCGGCGCGCACCGGCTCGGCGCCGTTGAACGCCACCTCCCAGCTGCTCAGGTCGAGCCCGGCCAGCACCTCGGGGGTGGCCAGGTCGGCGCACAGGTCGTAGGCGAAGTTGGGGCCGCCGCTCACTGTGGCCTTGGTGCGGCTGATCTCGCGCAGCCAGCGCAGCGGGTCCTGGGCGAAGGCGGTGGGCGCCATCAGCGAGCAGGAGCCGGCGTAGTACAGCGGCTGGAGCATGCCGCCGATCAGGCCCATGTCGTGGAAGAGCGGCAGCCAGGACATGCCGCGGGTGGCGCCGGTGGTGCGGAACGCCCGCTGGATCAGCGCCGAGTTGTGCAGCAGGTTGCCGTGGGTCAGCACCACGCCGCGCGGGGCCGAGGTGGAGCCGGAGGTGTACTGCAGGAACGCCACCGTGTCGGCGCCGACCGGCGGCCGCGTCCAGTCGTCCGCCTCCTCCTCGGGCACCCGGTCGGTCGCCAGCAGCCGCAGCACGTCCATCACCGCGCCGTCCGGGTCGTCGGGCAGCAGCCGGTCGCGGACGGCGGCGGTGGTCAGCGCCACCGTCGCCCCGCAGTCCGCGACGATGTCGACCAGGCGCTCCAGCGAGCGCGGCCGACGGTTGGGCGGGTACACCGGGACGGCGACGGCCCGCGCGTACAGGCAGCCGACGAAGGAGACCACGTAGTCCAGGCCCGGCGGCTGGAGCAGCAGCACCGGACGGTCGGTGAGGCCGAGCCGCTGCAGCCGGGCCGCGACGGCGCGGGCCTGCCGGTCGAGCTGTCCGTAGCTCAGCCGCTCGGCCGGCGCGTCCTCCTTCCCGGAGAACTCGAAGGCCGTCCGGTCCGGATCCGCCGCCGCGGTGGCGGCGATGGCCGAGATCCAGTCCTGGTGCTCAAGTCGCGGGTCCACGCGTTCGTTCCTCACCGTTCGGTGTCCGATGCCCTGTTCGTGCTGCTGCCGGTGCTCGATCGCCCGGGCTCAGCCGGTGGTCTCTGCGGTCTGCCGCTCCATCGCCCGGCGCAGGCTCAGCGGCCGCATGTCCGTCCACACCTCGTCGATGTGGGCCAGGCAGTGGGCCTTCTCGCCCCGGGTGCCCTCGGCCCGCCAGCCGGCCGGCAGCTCCCGGTCGGCCGGCCAGATCGAGTACTGCTCCTCGTGGTTGACGACGACCTGGTAGACGGTGGTGTCCTCGTTGCTCATCACTGCGCTCCGATTCGGTGGATGGGTTCCGGTGGATGGGTTCCGGTGACGGGGTCGGTCTGTGTCGACCTGTCATCGATGCTGTCGTTCCGCCCTGACCGCGTCCTTGGTCCGTCCTGGGGACGGCCTTGGCGGGAGCGGGCGTGGTTCCGGCGACGGACCGGCCCCGGGCTGGCGACCCCCGGACGGCGTTCGGGCGGCTCACTGAAAGCCCACTGAAGGCCCACTGAACGCCGGCCGGGGCCGGTCGTCGCCGGCCCGGGGCTCAGTCGAGGGCGGGGAAGAGCCGGGCCTCGGCGGCCTCGCGGAGGTAGGCGGCGCCGGCGGTGCCCCCGGTGCCGCGCACACTGCCGATGATCTTCATCGTGATGCCCCAGTGGGTGCGCTTCATCGCGCCCCAGGCGGCGTCCAACTCGGCCATCGCCGAACGGAGTTCCTCCTTCGGCAGGCCGCTGCGCTCCAGCGTGAGGTGCAGCGTCGGGCAGGACCGCTCGACGGCGCGGTAGGCCCGCGACTGGACCGCGCTCCGGCCGTCCGTGTTGGCCCGGATCACCGCGAAGGCGTCCTTGGGCATGGTGGTCAGCACCCGGAACACCGCGGACGTCCCCGCCACCTGCCGGGTCGCCCCGTCCAGCAGCTCCCGCGCCAGGTCGGCCCGGCCGGCGGTCACCGTCTCGGTCGCCGCCAGCACGGCCCGGCCGACGGCGGCGAAGACCGCCTCGAAGATCTGCACGACCCGGATGAACATCTGCTCGTCATGGCACCGGGTGGTCGGCGTCAGGGTGACCTCCACCGCCCGCAGCACGTCCGCCGGGAGCGTCGCCCGGGCCGCGGCGACCGCCTCGGCGCAGGCGCGGACCAGGTCGGCCGGGTCGGTGTCCTCGGTGGTGGCGGTGGCGGTGGTGGCCGTCGTGCCCGTCGTGGCCGCCGCGCCGTGCTCGGCCGGGAGGCCGGCCGCCGCGGCGAGGGCGCGCAGGGCGGCCCGGGTGCGGGCGCGGCCGTCCGGGTTCCCGGCCAGGGCGGCGGCCTCGATCGCCACCAGATCGGCGAGCAGGGCGGTGATCACCTCGTCCGGGCTCGCCCCGCCCGCGGCCAGCGAGGCGTAGACCGGGCTGCCGAGGTAGCTGTCGTAGTCGCCCCGCCGCCCGTCCACCACCTGCGGCAGCCAGTCGGCGAGCAGCCGCGCGGCCGGGTCGGCGGGCTCGGCGTCCGCTGCCTCCTCGCTCTCGATGAGCTCGGCGTCCTCGATGGGGGCGGGCTGGAGCGCGCGCAGGGCCGTCAGCAGCTCCGCGCCGACCGCGTTCTTGCCGACGGCCCGGTAGTGGCCGAGAACCGCCGGATAGGGGAACCGGTCGGCGGGGCGCCCGTCGGCCTGCCAGTGCGCCAGTTCGCGCAGCGCGCGGCGCGGGTCGAGGTCGGCCGGGTCCGGACCGGCGGCGGCCAGGCTGAGGCCGCCCACGCCGGGCGCGCGGGCCGGGTCGACCTCGGGTATGGACGGTATGGACGCGGGGGAGACGGTGGTGCCGGCGGGGCCGGTCGGGGAGAGGGCGGTGGTCACGGGTCGCTCCGATCGATGGACGGCCGGGCCGGGAGCGGCCCGGTGGGATGGCCCGGCGGGCGACGGCCCGCGGGCAGGACGGCACAGCCCGGCCGGGCGCGGACCCGGAGGTCCGCACCGGCCAGGCTGTGGGGGTGGGGTGGGGTGGGGCAGGGGTGCGGCGGTGCCTCAGGCCTCGCCCTCGGCCGGGTCGGCCAGCACGTAGCCGTCCCCGGCCCGGTGCGCGCGCGAGCGGCGCAGGTCGGCGAGGACGAAGGTGCGCTGCAGCCAGCGGTCGGTGCCGTCGAAGCGCGGGCTGAACGCGGTCCGCCCGTGCACGGTGATCCGGTTGTCGACGATCGCCAGGTCGCCGGGCTCCAGCCGGGCGGTCCGGGCGGTGCGCTCGAACAGCCGCTGGAGCTCGGCCAGGGCGGCGGCGGCCGCCTCGGTCAGCGGCTCGGTGGCGGCCAGGTCGACCCGCAGGTCCGGGTCCTCGGGCGCGCCGCCGAGCACCGGGTGCGGGTCGGCGGGACCGTCGGTGGCGCCGAAGGACGGCGGCGGCGCGGTCCGGAACTCCGGCCGGCCCAGCACCGCCCGGGTCCGCTCGTCCAGCAGCGGCAGCACCTCGCGCACGCAGGAGGTGCGCAGCCCGGCCAGCCCGTCCGGGTCGGCGCGCAGGCAGAGCAGCATGACGAAGTCCGGACGGTGCGGGTGGAAGGCGTTCTCGTTGTGGAAGGTGAGCAGCACCGAGCCGGCGTTGCCCTGGAACTCCTCCCGCCCGGGCACCGGCACGACGTCCTGCACCAGCGCGCCCGTCTTCTCGGGGCGGAACGCCGCCGGGTCGCCGAGCCCGCAGGCGGCGAGCATCAGCACCGCGGCCGGCACGGTGGCGGTGCGCTGCACCGAACCGTCGATGAGCGGGGTGGCGCCGAGCCCGGCCGCGCCGACCGGCAGCCCGCGCACCAGCAGCGCGCCGCCCGGGCCGGGGTCGCGGCGGAAGTCCCGCAGCGCGCGGCGCAGCCGGACCGGGGTCTCCTCCCAGTGCGCGCGGGCCGCGGCCACCCAGGCGGGCTCGTCGACCAGGGACTGCGGCGGGTCGCAGAGCAGCGCAGCGACCCGTTCGGTGGCGGCCGTCTCGGCCCCGGTCAGCACCAGGTCCGGCGCCGAGATCTCGATGTCCGGTGAAACCGGCACAGGTATCAGCCTTTCGTGAAGCGGTCGGGGGCGGGCGGTCGGCCGCGGGGCCGGCGGTCGGCACGGGGGCTGACGGCCGGCACGAGCGGCCGACGGCCGACGGTCAGCGCGGGTCCGCGGCGTCCAGCTGCCGGGCGACGACGGTCCACAGGCTGCCGACGGTCTCGAAGGACTCCGGGCCCAACTCCTCGTCGGGCAGGGCGACCTGGTAGGTCTCCTCCAGCCGCACCAGCAGTTCGACGGTGGCCATCGAGTCGAGGCCGGCCGTCCGCAGCCCGAGGTCGGCGGGCAGCGGCTGCTCCTCGGCGAGCCGGGGCAGCATCTCGGTGAGGACGGACTCGTAGCGCTCGTCCCAACGGTCGTGTGTGCTCACGGTGTTCAGCTCCTTGTGCGGGGTGGTTCAGGCGTGGTCGTGGAAGTGCTCGTGGTCGAGGTCCGGCAGCGGCTCGCGGCGCAGGGCCAGTCGGTCGGCGCCGACCACCCGGCCGTCCCGGACCGTGACCTCGACGGGCGCCGGGCGGCTGAGGAAGCCGAGCAGGCTCGCGGTGGCGCCGTACGCGCCGACGTTCGGCACGGCCAGCAGTGCGCCGGGCCGCGGTGGTACGGCCTCGGCGGCCCGGCTGATCACGTCGGCGGGGGTGCAGAGCGGACCGACCAGGGCCACCCGGCGGGCGGCGTCGTCGTGGTCGGTGCCGACGAACGGCTGTGGCCTGGCGAGGCTCAGCGGTTCGGCCCGCAGCGTGGGCAGCCGGCCGACGCCGGAGAGCCCGCCGAGGTGGTTGATCCCGCTGTCCAGCACGCCGTACGTGGTGCCGCGGCTCTCCTTGACCTCGGTGACGGTGCAGATCAGCCGCCCGCTGTCGCCGACCAGGTGCCGGCCGGACTCGAAGGCCAGCTCCAGCCGCCCCCGCCAGCCCGGCAGGTGCTCGTCCAGCGCGGCCGTCAGCGGCTCGCGCAGCCCGTCGTAGCGCGGCCGCTCGCCCGGTGCCGCGTACGGGCAGGCGAAGCCGCCGCCGAGGTCCAGCATCCGCAGCGGCAGGCCCCAGTGCGCCTCCAGCGCGGCGGCGGTGCGGATCGAGGCGACGGCCTCGGCGAGCAGTCCCTGCGGGTCGGCCGCGTTGGTCAGCGGGAAGAAGTGCAGCCCGGACAACTCCGTGCCGTCCACGGTGAGTTCGGCGAGGTCCGGGAGGCCGTCGGTGATGTCGTGGCCGAACTGGGACGGTCCGCCGGTCATCCGCAGGCCGACGCCCGCGCCCGCGCCCGTGCCGTTGATCCGCAGCAGGCAGCGCGCGGTCACGCCCAGCGCCCGGGCCTCGGCACCGACCCGGCGCAGGTCGGCCGGCGACTCGACCGAGAAGGCGCGCACCCCGGCGAGCAGCGCCTCGCGCACCTCCCCGGCGGTCTTGCCCGGGCCGCCGTACAGGCAGTCGGCGCCGTCGAAGCCGGCCGCCAGCGCGGCGGCCAGCTCGCCGGTCGAGCAGATCTCCGGACGGCAGCCGGCCAGCCGCAGGGTGCGGACCAGCTCGGGGTGCGGGTTCGCCTTGAGCGAGTAGTAGAGGTGGGCCTCCGCGGGCAGGGCCGCGCGCAGGTCGGCGGCGGCCCGCTCGACCCGGGCCAGGTCGTAGACGTACAGCGGGCTGCCGTAGCGGCGGACCAGCTCGGCCGCCAGCAGGTCCTCGGCCGGCGGGTCCGTGGGCACCGAGGTGGTGGGGGAGTCAACGCGCATCGGTGTCCAGCGCCTTCCGGTCGATCTTTCCGTTGGGGGTGAGCGGCAGCCGGGCGAGGATCCGGCAGCTCGCGGGCACCTTCGCCGGCTCCAGCCGCTGCTCCAGGCCCTCGATCACCCGGCGCTCGGTCAGCCCCTCCTCGCCGGTGACGACCAGCCGCAGGTCGAGCCCGTTCCGGGGTGGCAGCGCGGCGGCGGCCCGGACGCCCGGCACGTCCAGGGCGGCGGCCTCGATCTCCGGCGTGCCCATCCGCACGCCGCGCCGCTTGAACTGGTCGTCCAGCCGCCCGGCGAAGTAGAGGTGGCCCTCCGCGTCCAGCCGGCCGTGGTCGCCGGTGTGCAGCCGGATCCGCCCGGTGCGCGGGTCCGGGCGGTAGCGGCGGGCGGTCAGCTCGGGCGCGTTCCAGTAGCCGGCCATCACGTGCGGCCCGCCGACGACGATCTCGCCGACCTCGCCCGGCGGCAGCGCGCGGCCCCGCCCGTCGAGCACCTCGACCGTGGTGCCGTCCAGCGCCCGGCCCACCGAGCCGGGACGGTCGCGGTCGGCGTCCGGCTCGGCGATCGTGACCCGCTTGCACTCGGTGATCCCGTACATCGCCACCACGGCCGAGCCCGGGAACCCGGAACGCAGCGCGTCCATGGTCGGACCGGCCAGCGCCGCCCCGGTGTTGGTGAACAGCCGGACGTGCTCCGGCGGCGCGCCCCGGGCCGCGAGCCGGCACAGCATCTCGGCCAGCGACGGCACCACCGGGACCACGGTGGCCCGGGCCTCGCGCAGCACGCTCAGCACCCGCACCGGCGCGGCCGCGTCCGCCAGCACCAGCTCGGCACCGGCGAGCGCGGCCAGCAGCAGCTGGTAGAGGCCGTAGTCGAAGGAGAGCGGCAGCGCCGCGAGCACCACGTCGTCCGGCCGGTAGCCGAGGCGGCGGGCGATCGCGCGGGCGGCGAAGACCACCTGGCGGTGGGTGCAGACCACGCCCTTGGGCGCGGAGGTGCTGCCGGAGGTGTAGATCAGCTGGGCGATCGCGTCGACGGGTATCCGCTCGGGTCCGGCGTCCATGGCCGGCCGATCCGCCAGCACCTCGGCGGGCGCGGCCGGCCGGGCGCCGCAGGCGGCGACGGCCGCGCGGACCGGCTCCGGCTCCGACGGGTCGAGCACCACCACGGCGGGTGCGGCGTCCGCCAGCACCCCGCGCAGCACGAAGGCCTTCATCTCCGGGTTCAGCGGCACCGCGACGGCCCCGGCGCGCAGCACGCCGTAGTACAGCGCGACGAACTCCCGCCGGTTGCCGAGCCGCAGCACCACCCGGTCGCCCGGCCCGACACCCCCGGGACCGCGCAGCCAGTCGGCCACCGTCCGGCTGGCGCGGGCCAGTTCGGCGTAGCTCCACACGCCGTCGGCGTCCCGGACGGCGGGCGCGGCGGGCCGGGCGGCGGCGGTGGCGTCGAGCAGGTCGACGACGAGGCCGCCGTCCTCCGCCGCCGGCCCACCCGGCTCGGTCAGTGCCCCGGTCTTTCCACGTTCCCCGGCGCTCATGCGCACCCGCCCTCGGCGTCGGTGATCTCCACGACCGCGCTGGTGCAGCTGTAACCGGTGCCGCCGCCGACCAGCAGCACCCGGTCGCCGTCCGCCAGCTCGCCGGTCTCCAGCAGCTCGTTCAGCCCGGCGAAGTGGTCCCCCGCCCCCAGGTGGCCCACCTCGCGGCAGAACTCCCAGGTGGAGAGCTTCTCGTCGAGGCCCAGTTGGTGCTCCAGCTGCCAGGCCATCCGCTGGTGCCCGGTCGTGTTGAGCACCACCCGGGCGATCCGCTCGATCGGCGTGTCGGCCTCGGCCAGCGCGACCCGGATCGACTCGGCCGCCACCTCGGCCGTCCGCAGCGTCGCGGCCCGCAGGTTGCGGTGCGCGCGGAAGTACTCCTCGGCCCGCGCCCCCAGGTCCACCGGCCGGGACTCCTGCTCCGGCCCCGCCCGGAACCCGGCGCCCCGGGCCAGCCCCTCCAGCGAGTTGTCCACCCGGGTCGCGGTGGCCAGCAGTCGGCCGAACGCGTCCTCGGGGGAGGAGCTCAGCACCAGCGCGGTGCCGCCGTCGCCGTAGACCATGCCCCGCTCGGCCCGCCAGCGGTCGAAGGCGGGCGGCGCGAAACGGTCGGCCGTGGTCAGCAGCACGGCCTCACCCTCGGGGGTCGCCCGCAGCTGCCGGGCCGCCAGCTCCAGCCCGGCCAGCCCGGCGTTGCACTGCTGCAGCAGGTCGAACGCGGGCACCGCCGGACCGACCGAGTGCTGCGCCACGTACGCGGCGGCCGGCCACAGCTCGGCGCCCTGGAACCACAGGTAGCTGTGGAAGACGGTGCCGACCCGCTCCGCCGCCCGGCCGGCCCGGCGCAGCGCGGTGCGGGCCGCGCGGACCGCCATCTCCGGCGCGGGCAGATCGTCCGGTCCGTCGGCGGCGGCCGAACTGACCGACCGGATCCGGTTGACGGCGTGCTCCTCGGCGTCGTACGCACCGGCCGCGACGGCGGCCTCGGCATCCGCGCGGTCGGCCAACCAGACACCCGTTCCGGCCAGGTACACCTGCTCCCAGCGCATGTCTCTCCGATCTCAGGCCCCGCGGCAGGGCACCCGGGGACGACGGTCGCTGACGATGCTTCCGCCCCCCGCCTGCCGCGCGGTTGCCCTCCACTGACGCCCCGCTGGCCCCCACCTGCCGTCCGACCTGCGCCCGACCTGCGCCGCACGGGGCCGGCACTGACGGCCCCCCCGTGCCGCCACCGACCGCACACTGAAGGCCCCCCGGTGTCCGACTGAAGCCCGTCTGAACCCACCGGCCCCGCCCCCACCCCTGCCCCCACACGCGCGAGTGCCCGGCCCCGCCCTCACCACCCCTGCCACCCACCGCGCACCCCTGCCACCCACCCCCCACCCCCGTCACTCACCCCCACCCCTGCCCCCGCACGCGCGAGTGCCCGGCCCCGCCCCCACCACCCCTGCCACCCACCGCGCACCCCTGCCACCCACCCCCCACCCCTGCCCCCACACGCGCGAGTGCCCGGCCCCGCCGTGGAGGCGGGGCCGGGCACCGGAATCGACGAACCGAGGAACTAGGGCGTGAGGCGCAGGCGGTCGCGGGCGGCGGCGTCGACGGCCGCCGGCTTGTACGGCCAGGCCAGGCTGCCGCCGTTGGCCCAGAGTTCGACCTGGTCGGTGTAGGTGTCGGCGGTGGCGTGGCCGGAGGCGCCGGTCAGGTTGATCCAGCGGGAGCGTTCGAAGTCCGCCAGGTCCACCACCATCCGCATCGACGGCACCCAGATCACCCCGAACCCCTTCTGCGGGTCCCAGCCGTTGGCCAGCACCGAGTCGGTGCCGCCGCCGACGCCGACCGGGTCGGCGTTCAGCAGCCACTGCAGCGGGGCGGGGCCGGCCGCGCCCAGGGTGGGGTGCTCCAGGGTCAGGGTGTGCAGGGTGCCCCAGCGCCACTTCCGGGGTTCGTCGCCGAGCCGCTCGCGCAGGTCGGTGGCGGCCCGCTCCATCGCCCGGCGCAGCATCGCGTCGCGGCCCTGGACGGACGGGTCGGTGACGCTGGTCCACCAGGGGCTGTCCGGCTTGTCGAGCAGCCCGCGCACCACGTCGAACCAGCGGCCGCCGCCGTCGGGGTAGGCGTAGCCCTTGAGTCCGGCCTGCTTCATCCGGTCGGTGAACGCCGTCTTCAACAGCTCGCGCCAGACCGCGTTGAAGTACGCGGCCGGAGCCGAGTCGGCGCCCTGGGTGAAGTCCCAGCCGCGCAGCAGCTCCTGGGCCGCCCCGGCCTGGCCGCCGACCTGGACCCGGAGCAGGTGCGGCACCAGGGTGACGGCGTTGCCGTTCCAGCTGTCCTGGGTGATCCGCTCCATCGCCGCGACGTCCAGCTTGCCGGCCCGCTCGATCAGTTCGGAGATCCGCTGGCTGCGGTAGCCGGTGCCCCAGTCGCTGCCGATCAGGTGCGGGAAGTCCGGGCCGACCACCGCGTTGTTGGCGGTGACGATGTAGCCCTCCGGCGGGTTGAAGCTGGTGGGCAGCTGGTCGAAGGGCAGGTAGCCGGTCCAGTCGTAGGCGCCGGTCCAGCCGGGGACCGGGCGGCGGCTGTCGCCGGCCTTGCGGACCGGTATGTGGCCCGGCGTCTGGTAGCCGATGTTGCCGGCGGTGTCCGCGTAGATCATGTTCTGCACGGGGGAGGCGAAGACGGCGGCGGCGGCCCGGAACTCGTCCCAGTTCCGCGCCCGGTCCAGGGCGAACAGGGCGTCCATGGTGGGGGCGGGGTCGAGCGCGGTCCACTGCATGGCCACCGCGTAGCCGTCCTGCTCGCCGTGCGGCGGGACCTCGGGCTCCTTGCCCTCGTCGGCCACCTCGCGGGCGGACTTGAGCACGTCCGAGATCAGCGGCCCGTGCACGGTCGAGCGGACGGTCAGGTCGACCGGCCGGCCGCCGGCCACCTTGATCTGCTCCCGGCGGACGGTCAGCGGCAGCTGCTTGCCCTGGTACTCGTAGGCGTCGCCGCTGGTCTTCTCCACGAACAGGTCGGAGTCGGCGGCGCCGAGGTCGGTGAAGCCCCAGGCGATGTCGGCGTTGTGGCCGATGACCACGCCCGGCATGCCGGCGAAGGTGAAGCCGGTGACGTCGTAGGCGCAGTCCGGGCTGATCCGGGTGCAGTGCAGGCCGACCTGGTACCAGATGCCCGGCAGCGACGGGGTCAGGTGCGGGTCGTTCTCCAGCAGCGGCTTTCCGGTGGTGGTGCGGCTGCCCGAGACCACCCAGGAGTTGGAGCCGATCCCGGTGCCCTGCGGGCCGAGGACGGCGGCCATCACGCGGTTCACGGCCGCGCTGTCGGCCAGCGCGGCGGCGGCCGCGGCCGGAACGGCGGGTGCCGCCGCGGGGGCGGGCGCCTGCGCGGCCGCGGGCGCCGCCGGGGCTGCGGGTGCTTCCGGCGCTGCGGGTGCCGACGGACCGGCCGGCGTCCCGGCCGGTGCCCGGTCGCGGACGATCGGCGACCAGCGCTGGTAGTCGTACCCGGGGAACAGGTCCTCCGCCGTCCCGGCCGGCAGGTCGGCCGCCAGCATCGAGTGCTGGAACTGGTCGATCATCCCGGTGTTGAGGTTCCAGGCCATGGTCTTCAGCCAGGAGACCGAGTCGGCCGGCGTCCACGGCTCCGGCCGGTAGTCGCCCGACACGAAGCCGAGGACCGGGTACTCCACCGACAGTTCGGCGCCGTCGTGCTTGGCGAGGTAGGCGTTCACACCGGCGGAGAAGGCCTTCAGGTACTCCTGGGACTGCGGCGACAGCATGGTCACCTCCTGCTCGGCCACCCGGTACCAGCCGAAGGTGCGGGCCACCTTGTCGGTCTGCACCTCGCCGGGGCCGAACATCTCGGCGAGCCGCCCGGCGGTGACGTGCCGCTGGACGTCCATCTGCCAGAACCGGTCCTGGGCCTGGGCGTAGCCCTCGGCCAGGAACAGGTCGTGCGCGTTGTCGGCGTAGATCTGCGGGATGCCGGAGGCGTCCCGGACGATCCGCGCCTCGCCGCGCAGCCCGGGGACGCTGAGCTCGCCGGACAGCTGCGGCAGCGAACGCCCGACCGTCCAGTACGCGTAGCCGGCCAGGCTCCCGGCGGCCAGCAGGACCAGGGTGGTGAGGACGACCGCGGTGCGCTTGACGATCCGCAGCACACGCCGGCGCCTGGAGCGCGGGACGGGCGCCTCGGCCTCGGCCGCGCTACCGGCCGTGGCTCCGGCGTCGGCTTCGATTCCGGTCCCGGATTCGGCGGCGGCGGTGACCACGGGCGCGGTGTCGCGCTGCGCCTCGGGGCCCTGCGCTTCGGAAGCCTGTGCTTCGGCACCCTGAGCTTCGGGGCCCTGCGGTTCGAGGCCCTGCGCTTCGGGGGCCGGCCGGGGGTCGCCCGGCGAGGCCGTGTCGGTATGGACGGTCATGGGGTGGCGCTTCCTTGTCTCGACGGGGTTCCGGCCATGGCAAGTACCGCCGTGCGCGGGCGCGGAGGCGCGGGCGCACGGCGGCGGAGGGCTGACGGGCAGCGGAGGGAAAGAGGGGAGAGGTGCGGGGGCCGGGCACGGCGGCGCCGCGGGGCGGCCACCGGAGGGCGGACGGCGGCTCCGGTGGCCCGCTCACGGCCGCCCGGTGGTCGAGCGGCGACGGAGCGGCGGTCGAACGGTGGTCAGTGGTGGTTCGGTGACGGGTCGCCCGGCCGCCTCAGCGGGCCAGCCGGGCCGTCCCGTCGTCCCAGGGACTGCGGACGGCGGCGGCGCGCGGCACCGGGACGGCGGCCGACGTCGAGCCGACCAGGGTCAGGTAGGGGCGTCCCCCGAACGGCGCGGAGGGCAGCTCGCCCCCGTACCCGCCGTCGGCCGACGACTCCGGCCCCCCCAGAGGAGCAACCGAACCCACCGACTCGACCGGCACGGGGCGGGCGAGCGGATCGGGCCGTCCGGCGAGGATGGCCTCCTCGATCCGGCGCAGCTCCGGCCCGGGCATCAGCCCGAGGTTGTCCATCAGTGTGTGCCGCGCCCGCTGGTACGCGGCGAGCGCGTCGGCCTGCCGGCTGCCGCGGTAGAGGGCGACCATGAGCAGCGCCCAGAGCCGTTCGCGGTACGGGTGTTCGGCGGTGAGGACGAACAGGTGCGGCACCAGCCGGGCGTGGCCGCCGAGTTCGAGCGCGAGTTCGGCGTGCTCCTCGACGACGGCGAGCCGCAGTTCCGCGAGCCGGGCGCGTTCGACGTCGAGCAGGGGGCCGGTCACGCCGGTGAGCGCGGGACCGGGCCAGGAGGCGAGGGCGGCGGCGAGGGTCCGTTCGGCGGCTTCGGGTTGGCCGGCGGCCCGCAGGGCACGGGCGTCGGCCACGGTCTGCTCGAACCGGCCGAGGTCGCACTGGTGCGGGCCGATGGAGAGCCGGTAGGAGGCGCCGATCCGGGTGAGGACGCCGCTGGCGGTGCGCGGTGCCCGGTCGGGTTCGAAGAGCTTGCGCAGCTTGGAGACGTACGCCTGCACCAGGTTGGCACCGTCCAGGACGGCGGTGTCGCCCCAGATTCCGTCGATCAGATGGTCGCGGCCGACGGGCGATCCGGCGCGCAGCAGCAGGACGGCGAGCAGGGCGCGCTGGCGGGGTGCGCCGAGCGGGAGTTCGACGCCGTCGCGCCAGCCCCGGACCTCACCGAGCAGCTCGAAGCTGAGGTCGGCGGGGTGGGTGGTCGAGAGGAGAGGAGTAGTCATGGCAACCTCCGCCGAGCCGGGGTCCGTCGTGTGGCGGCTCGGGCGCAGTTGTGGGAACACGGTGCGGGGCGGGTCCGGCCGGGGCCGGTGCGGTGCGGTTCGCGGTCCGGACGGCGGGCCGGGAGGTGTACCGGGAGGTCCGGACGGTGGACCGGGTGGTGTACCGGGCGGGCCGGTACGGGTTCACCACTGCCAACCCATGTCGTTCGGCTTGGAGTTGCCGCGGCCGGCGCCGTTGCCGCCGGTGGTGCTGTTGCTGCCGCCGTTGCCGTTGCCGTTGTCGCCGGTCGTGGTGACGGTCAGGTTCTGGACCTGCGGCTGGACGGCGGACGTCACGGTCATGGCCTGCGCGGCGGTCCCGGCGAGGCCGGCGATTCCGGTGGCGGTGCCCAGGACCAGGGCGGTGGCGGCGAGGGCGGCGGCGGGGCGGAACTTGGCGGACATGGCGACGGCTCCTTGGTTCGGGCATGGGAATGCCCGGTGCTGTGGTGAGGGTCTTGGTGAAGGACGGGGCGGAGCACCCGGCGGAGGCCTCGGTGAGGCCGGTGTTCCGTGTGCTGCTGCTCGCGGCTTGCTGCGTGCTGCTTGCTGCTTGCTTGCTGCTCGCCGCGCTTCGACGATTCGATTCTGCCCCGCTCGCAAGCCGGTTGTCCCGACTCTCGAGTGACACAAGTTGTCGCTGGCATATCTG
The DNA here is from genome assembly GCF_040683335.1 of Kitasatospora sp. NPDC093806. Classification (NCBI taxonomy): domain Bacteria; kingdom Bacillati; phylum Actinomycetota; class Actinomycetes; order Kitasatosporales; family Streptomycetaceae; genus Kitasatospora; species Kitasatospora sp. NPDC093806. The sequence goes on along the minus strand of NZ_JBFBDO010000039.1, from coordinate 1,922 downwards.
TGTCAGGGGGGCGGACGGATCGTGCCAGGGTGACGACGGGGGTCAGGCGTGCGCGAACCAGCCGGTCAGTTCGGGGGTTCCGGCGATCGCGCGGGCGCAGACGGCCAGGCAGAGGTCGCGGGCGGTATCGGGGTTGGGGGCGATCACGAACATCACGCCGCGCGCTCCGGCGCGCGAGCCGTGCACTCGGACGTGCTCGGGGCCCTCATAGAAGCGGGTGGCGGTATGCAGCGCGGTGGCCACGGTGACGTCGGCCGGAACCGGGGCGTCGTGGGGGGAGGTCATGGTGAAGGGGACGACATGCACGCAGCCACAATGGTGGAATCCGGCCGCCCGCAGGCGGGTTGGAGCGGGCACGTTCTTGCCACGGCTTGCCTGTGCCAGCCCGTACATCCCTTTTCCCGCGAACATCCCGGTATGCATCCCCGTCATGTTCCCGCCACGCCCGCGTCGCGATCCGGACACGACCCGCCGCCGCAGGGTCCTCACCCCACCCACCGGCCCCACCCGGCCCGCCGCCCCGGATCCCGTTCCGGCCGTGACTCAGGGTGGCCGACACGCGACCCTGCTGATCGGCGGGTGTCTGAGGCCCGAGGGGCGGTGGTAGTTTCTGACCAGGACCTGTCCAATCTCGCAGGTAGGGCTCTGTGTCCGTACCGTGCGTCAGCGAACGATCGCAGGTCGCGGCGCGGATCGGTTAGTCGTCATGGGGGGCGACCGCATGCTGACCACACTGGGACTCACTCGTCAGGCCGAGTCCGTCTACCGCCTCATGCTGGGCCAGCCGAACTGGGGGGTGCTCCGCATCGCCGAGGAGCTCCGCTGGGACGAGGCCGCCGTGCGCCGCGCGATGGACGAGCTCGCCGACCTGGAACTGATCCGCCCCTCCTGGGAGGGCGGCGGTGCCATGCGCACGGTCAGTCCCAAGGTGGCCTTCGACGCGCTGCTCGCCCGCCGGCAGGCCGAGGTCGCGCGCAAGCAGCAGGAGGTCGAGTCCAGCCGGGCGGCGATCGCCGGCCTGGTCGCCGAGTACTCGATGCTGCGCCCGGAGGAGAGCGCCGGCGGCGTCGAGCACCTGGTCGCCCTCGACGACATCCGGGCCCGCCTGGAGGAACTGGGCGCCCAGGCCCGCCGGGAGACCATGGCCTTCGCGCCGGGCGGCAAGCAGACCCCGGAGAACCGCGAGGCCAGCCGCCCGATCACGCAGGCCCTGCTGGATCGCGGGGTCAAGGTCAAGACCATCTACCTGAGCAGCATCCGCAACGACCCGGGCAGCGTCGAGCACGCCAACTGGCTCGCCGCGCAGGGCGGCGAGACCCGCACCACGGGCGTCCTGCCGATGCGGATGCAGATCGTGGACCGCGAGGTCGCGATGGTCCCGCTCGACCCCGACGACCTCTCCAAGGGCGTCGCCGTGATCCGCGAGCTCGGCGCGGTCGCCGGCCTCTGCGCGCTCTTCGACCAGACCTGGGACCAGTCCGAGGTCCTCGGCGCCGCCCCCGTCACCCAGACCGGCGAGATCAGCCCGCAGCAGCGCGAACTGCTCCGCCTCCTCTCCGCCGGCCTCACCGACGAGGCCGCCGCCCGCCGCCTCGGCGTCTCCCTGCGCACCGAGCGCCGCATGATCACCGACCTCATGGACCAGTTCGACGCCCAGAGCCGCTTCCAGCTCGGCCAGCGCGTCACCGAACACGGCCTCCTCTGACCCCACTGCCTGTACCTCTGTCTCCTTCTACCCCTCCTTCTACTCCCACCTCTGCGGGCCAGGGCGGGGCAGTGGTTTGCCCTGCCCCGCTGTGAGGGGTAGTGTTCTCTAGTCGCTTGACAGGGAGCACCGGACACGCATCTGCGCGGACGGTCCCGGGGCGGCCAATCCTCTTCTTGGAAACACCATCTCCGCCCCGGACCGGGGTCTATTTGGT